>JBPCQE010000004.1:0-22996 GCA_050998435.1 Sphingomicrobium sp.
CCCCTCGAACGGGATGCGGCGCGCCTGCAGGAAGCTGTGGAAGCCCATCACTCCAAGGCCGACGCTGCGCTCGCGCATCGCTGAGTATTTGGCCCGCGCCATCTCGTCGGGCGCGCGCTCGATGTAGTCGGTGAGCACATTGTCGAGGAAGCGCATGACGTCCTCGATGAACGTCTTGTCGCCGTTCCACTGGTCCCAGGCCTCGAGGTGCAATGACGACAGGCAGCAGACCGCGGTACGCTCGGCGCCGAGATGGGCGGTGCCGGTCGGCAGAGTGATCTCCGAGCACAGGTTGGAGGTGGTGACCTTGAGCCCCAGCTCGCGGTGATGGCGCGGCATCGTCCGGTTCACCTGGTCGATGAAGATGATGTACGGCTCGCCGGTCGCGAGGCGGGTCTCGACCAGCTTCTGGAACAAGGAGCGGGCGTCGACGGTGGCGCGCTCGGAGCCGTCGCGGGGCGAGCGCAGGACGAACTCGGAGCCGCTGCGCACCGCCTCCATGAACTCGTCGGTGATCAGCACTCCGTGGTGGAGGTTCAAGGCCTTGCGGTTGAAGTCGCCCGATGGCTTGCGGATTTCGAGGAATTCCTCGATCTCGGGGTGCGAAATGTCGAGGTAGCAGGCGGCCGAGCCGCGGCGCAGCGAGCCCTGGCTGATCGCCAGAGTCAGGCTGTCCATCACCCGGACGAACGGGATGATGCCGCTGGTCTTGCCGTTGAGTCCGACCGGCTCGCCGATTCCGCGGACGTTGCCCCAATAGGTGCCGATGCCGCCGCCCTTCGAGGCCAGCCAGACATTCTCGTTCCAAGTGTTGACGATGCCGTCGAGGCTGTCGCTGACGCTGTTCAGATAGCAGCTGATCGGCAAGCCGCGGCCGGTACCGCCATTGGACAGCACCGGGGTCGCCGGCATGAACCACAGCTTCGAGATATAATCGTAGACGCGCTGCGCGTGCTCGGCATTGTCGGCATAGGCCGAGGCGACGCGGGCGAACAAATCCTGGTTGGTCTCGCCGGGCAGCAGATAGCGGTCGCGGAGCGTGTCCTTGCCGAATTCGGTGAGGAGATCATCGCGCGCTTCGTCGGTCTTCACCGCGTGCGCCTGCACATCGACCGTCTTGCTGGTGCGCGCCTTGCGGGCAGGGGTCGCACCCGCCGTGATGTCCTCGCTGCCGAGTTCGCTTCCGCTTGAAAAATCCATCGCTTTTCCCCGTCCGCTAACCGGGCGCCTGCTCTTCGGTTCGGCGACCGTATGTTCCTGTATTGTTCGACTCGGAGTCATGGCTGACACCCTAGTCCAATTTGCGGTTCGAAAGGGGTCTTTCTCGGTTACGTCCCCGATATCCACAGGGACGCCGCAAGGCACGCACCTAGCCATCACCGGAATATAGGAATTCCGGCGCCGAACACTAGGTGTTGAACGAAACCCCCTCCGCGCTACTACCCATTGTGCCTGAACGGCTGAAAGACGCAAGACGGTAAATGCACGTTAACGCGAATTTCCTGGGGATGAGCGTCTTCGGAGCAACGGCGGGGTGGGCGGGCCGACATGCGTGGCTGAGTGTCCGCTTTCGACCCAAGCGGACATTAGCCAAATGTCTGCTTTCAGGCACCTGGCCCTATCTCGATTCCACTTCCCCTTGATCTGAAGGGGCCGTAAACTTTGCGTTTCCGGCAGGGGCGTCGCCGTGGACAGATCGGATGAGTTGCCGCGCGAGAATGAAGACCGGGCACCGCCGGTCTTCGTCAGTTACGCGACGGCCGACCGCAAGCAGGCTCTTTTGGTGTGCAAGGCCTTGGAGCGGCGCGGGACTGAATGCTGGATCGCGAGCAGGGACGTCGCTCCGGGCGAGAATTATCAGGAATCGATCGTCCGTGCGCTGCGCGGCGCGCGGGCGATGGTGCTGGTGTTTTCTGATGCGGCCAACAATTCCGACGAGATCAAAAAGGAGCTCTCGCTCGCCAGCCGATACCACGTCCCCGTAGTGGCTCTCAGGATCGCGGACGTCGAACCGAGCGATGCTTTCGCTTATGAACTATCGACCCGGCAATGGATCGATGCCTTCGACGGGTGGGATCGCTCCATCGAATTGCTGGCGCGTCGGATTGGGGAATTGCAGGCGGCGGAAGGCGGCGCTTTGTACTCGCCGGCCGCAGATGTTCGGCAACGCGCATTCTCCATGCATCGCCGTGGGTCCATTGCACTCGCCGCCGCCGCCATACTCTTGCTGGTGATTACCGGAGCCTGGTTGTTCCTCCGCCCGCCGGCTGTGCCCGCACAAAGCATGAACGTTCGTTTGGCCGCGTTTCAACGCCTGTCGCAGGACCTGCCTGCAGCAATGCCCGACGCGGTCAGGGACGAAATCATCGCCGCTTTCAATGAAGCGGGTGTTGTCGGCGTTTCGACTGCTTCGACACCGTCGTCGCGATCGGCACCCGCTTATGCGCTTGCCGGAACGATCCGCCGCGACGGCGACCGCATTCGGGTCATCACGCGTCTCTCAAACGAGCGCTCCGGCGTGACTTTGTGGTCCGGCAGCTTTGCCTTTGATGCCGATCAGCCGTCGCGCGTACCCCGCCAGATCGCCGTCCACGCCGGCAACGTACTCCGCTGCGGCCTGTTCGGCGCCTCGACCTATCCGAAATCGATGCCGGACCGGGTCCTCTCCGAATTTCTGAAATTTTGCTACTATTATTGGGTCGAACCGCAGAGCGGTAAGATGCTGCACTCCGCGCGCCGGGCGGTTGCCGCGGCCCCGGCTTTCTCGGCGGGCTGGTCTGCAGTTGCCATTGCCGCGGGCTATGCACTCTTCGAGGAGAATCCAGGGCCACGTCAAGAGGGACTGCGCCGTGAAGGACGCGAGGCCGCGGCCAAAGCGCTCAGGCTCGATCCTTCGAACAGCGAAGCGCTCGCCGCGCAGACCCGGCTCATGAGTTCCACCGATTTCACCGGCCAGGAAGCGCTGCTCAAGCGAGCGGTTACAGCGCGGCCCCTGGATTGCGGCTGCGAGCATTGGCAGTACTCCGTGATGCTCCAGAACGTCGGGCGTTACGCCGACGCAGCCGCTGAAGCTGCCCAGGCCGTCGACATGCTGGCGTTCGATTGGGAATCCCAATTTGCGTTGGCGAGGTCGCTCACTGTCCTCGGCAAACGAGAAGAAGCGAAGCAGCACTTCGATTCAATGATTGAACTCGACCGCAACCCAGCCGTCGCCAAGGACTTCATCGCCGTGACAGAAGCAACAGAGACAGGCGATTATGGGGCGGGGATCAGCGCTTTGGCGAATTCGGAGCTGCAGGTCCCGGCAGCGCAAAGTGCCGCGTTGGTGGCTGCATTTCGGGCGATTGCTGCTGGCAATGCGATGATGAAATCGGATGCAGCGAGAGCCTTGATCGCGCTCCCGGAAGATCAACAGAATTACGTCGTCGTCAGGACGCTGGCCGCGCTTGGCGCATCGCGTGCAGCGCTGCAAACATTCGTCAAAGGGATCAACTCGCGATACGACTGGCCGTCGCTGCTTTGGCACCCGAGCATGCGCGCTGTGTTGAACGAACCGGCATTCCCCGCAGTCGCCGAGCGCTTAGGCCTAATGAACTATTGGCGCACCACGCGCACGAGGCCGGACGTATGCGCCGGCAATGCCCGGGCCCCCTTCTGTCGCATGATCTAGCGATGTCGCTAATGTCCGCTTGCCACCCAAAGCAGACATTCGGGCCGACTAATTACATCCGCGGGCGATGCCGGCCGCGTTCAGCGTAACTCGGCAATATCGCCGTCGAGAACGAACGGTCGATGGCAGATATGCTGACTGATCCAGTTGGCGGCATCGGCCGCGCAGGCAAAGGAACCTGGCCGGCGGCCGTCGTTCAGTCCGAAGGTCGTCTCGATAATCCAATGGCCGCAAGCGTCGCCGTGACAGTCGTCGGCGAGTTCCACCAGGATTGCGACGAGTTGTCCGCCGTCGAGCAGCAAGAGTGCGTTGCTGTCGGCGCTGTCGGTCCTGACATGTATTTTGTAGGCTGAGGTTCGCGACACAATCATCCGTTCGCGCCGCTTTAGGGGGGCTGGTTTCGCAAACAATCACATAGGTCAATGGCCGCGCGCGCGCAGTTTCTGTTCAACCGGCGGACCATCCGTGTGCAGATAGGTTGCATTGAAGCCGGCGATCTCCGCGAGACGCTTGTAGTCGAGGATCGTAAGCCTGCCCTGCCGGGAGATGATCAGTCCGTCCTGGCGAAGCCGCTGGAGCGAGCGATTGACGTGCACCGTCGTCATTCCGGTGGTGTCCGCCAATTCCGTCTGCGTCAGTGGGAGGCGGAATGAATGGTCTTCGTCGACCAGTTTGACGACTCGCAAGCGGACGCAAAGCTCGCAGAACAAGTGAGCGATCCGCTGCAAGGCGTCGCGCTGCCCGACGTTGAGCAGCCATTCCCGAAGCGTCGCTTCATCGACCAGCGTCGCCCACATCAGGGCGCGCTCGATCCGCGGGTAGCGGTCCATCAGGTCGAGCATCTCTGCCGCGGGAATCTTGGCCACCAGGGCGTCGGAGAGGAGGCCGATACTGTGGTCCATCTCCTCGAACAGGAAGATCTGAACGTCGCAAAGGTCACCGGGAAGCAAGTAGGCCATGATCTGCCGGCCGCCGTTGACCATGCTCTTGTAGCGGTAGGCCCATCCCTCGAGGAGCAGAAACACCGAACCGGCTTGTCGCCTTCGGAAATAAGATCGGTTCCACGCGGTACCCGCCGCGCTTTGCGGGCGAGGTGCTCGAGAGCGTCGCGCTCCTCATCATTGAGCGGCACAAGACGACCCAGTTTATGGATTAGGGCCTGCGCGGCGGGCGGCGCGCCAGATCCCCCGACCGGTAGTGTTTCGTCAGACATAGGCAGGCTCGATGACTGGGTTGCGCCAAGGCGGCGACCACCGTCCGCTTCAGGGAAACGATGGCCGCGCCACCGCATATGCATCCCCCGAGAACGTCGATGTTCAATATACCACCGAAAGGAGTCGAAAGCGACAACTCGCGCTCGAGCCCTAACACTCGGCATAACTGATGTTTTTTTTGCCCCGAGGAATCACATAAGTGATTCCCGCGACGGCACTGTGAGATCAATAGGTGGCTAGCTGGGGAGTAAGTATGTCGCGTGCAGATGATCAAACCTACTACTCGCGCCGCACTGCCGACGAATTGAAGCGGGGCGATGAGGCGATCGATGCCACCATTGCAGCAATCCATTACGAGCTCGCCAAGCGTTATTCGATTCTCGCAGCCCGGTCGCGCTCCGGGACGCCCAAATTGTTTCTTGTCGACTGCGTTAACAAGCAACCCGGGCCCACAGAGTCTGGCTGGGCGAACGAGCGTCCTGAACCAATTTTGAGTCACCAAGGCTGTTGAAGCACAATTGACAGTCTGCTTGCGCGCCAAATCCCCCCCCCCCCGAGATGGCGGCGTGCAAAAGGAGCGGCCCGCAGCGTACATCGCGGGCCGCTCATTCATGGCTGGAATGTCCGCTTCCACCCATTGCGGACAATAGCCTCCAACCCTCACGGACTTTCGCGGTTGTTACTCGGCAACTGCTCCGGGTTGGACCATCGTCGCCTTCTTCACACCCTTTGACCAGCCGGCGACCTGGTATCCGCGCTCCTGCAGGCAACCGACCATTGCGGTCTTGATCGCTGTTTCCTTCTTGGCACGTTTCATCTTGGCCATCCCCCAGGCCCCGCCGAGCGCCACGAACGGCAACAGCACGACGGTTGCAGACGCGAGCGCCGCCCCGACGGCGGGGACCATGCTGCTGGCTGCCGCACCGCCGGCGACCGCCGTTGCCGCGCCCGCCGCGGCGCCAGCCCCAGCCGACCCGGCCCTGCCGCTGGAGTCCAGCTTACCCGCGACGAGGAGCTGCCGGCACGTCGCGTAAACCGAGTCAAATTCGGACTGACTTGCGGGCGGGGCAGCGAGCGTCGGGGCGAACTCGCGCGGCCTCGATGAGCAGCCCTGCAACGACAGACAGGCCACCATCAAGAGTACTGTGATTCTGTTTTTCATTGGATCTCCTCGCCCGAACCGTCAGCGGCTCGGATCGTGCTGCCGCTGAATGTCAGGCATTCGAATGCATGCCACTGCGAGCCCCAGCAGAACTCCGGTCTGGCGAAGACTTTGGACCTACCGCGCGTCAACTCGCGCCAACTCCGCTGATGTGCGGTGGAATCGCCGGACCCCGCACCCCAGCTGACCCCTCGCCGTTATGCAGCAGCCCTGCCGAGGTAAGCAGAAAGCCAGCCAGTCCAAGAAGCCAAGGCTCGAGTTTTATCGCGCGGCGGCGCCATAGGCCCGTTGCAATTCTGCCCGCGGCACGTTGGCCAGCGATAGGCGCCGTAGCCAATAGCGCCGCCGCGCCCACTTCCAGTTCATTGGTCAACATATCCGGAGCTCCCATCGGGCCATCTTGCGGTTGAAGATGGTCATGAGATCGGTGGCTGCGGAAGGTGCAGCGAGCTACGCAACCGTTGCAGCAATCAAATGCAAGGGTTGCACGGAAACGTCACTGCCGATTAAGCGCTCGAGCTGCTATCCTTCAAGATCGCCGGACGGGCTGGCTCCTCGGGAAAGCATTCCCGAGGCGACCAGGAACATATCGCCTCCGGCGGCCGCGGCGCCTGGGCCAGTGTCGCGGAGGAGATGACGGCGCACGGTGTCCGGGACCTCTGCGTCTGCGGTTGAATCCCGCTGCAGGAGCTCAGCGTAGGTCGCTTCATCGGCATCGTCGTTTCCGGTGAGATCACCAATCCGCTCGATGATCACCGGCACAGCGCTCGGTGTTCGGGCAGCGTCAAATCCTGAAAGCATCAGCAGCCCGTCAAGGAACATGGCCTTTGGAAGCGGAACGCCTTTAAAAATAAAGAAGAGCGGGGTGCACCCCATGCTGTCGGAGAGGCAGGCGAACAAATTGCCCTCGCTCACAAAGCCCCACCCATCGAACGACAAGCCTGAGCTGCCCACTCGGACCTCCAGGAACCCGTTCGGACTTGGCCGAAATATGCCGTAGCCGAAGAACAGCTTGCCGGGCATGATCGCAGAGGGACGCGTTGATCGCCAGAATCCAGAATAAGCCGACGCCTTCCGCGCGGTTTCAGCTTGGGCGTGCACAAGGCATCTAAGCGGCAGACTGGGGATCGTCTCTACTGGCGCGGCGGCGATTAAGCCTTCCGGCAGGTCCACCTTCAAGAGAGCGGCGAAGGAACCGAAATCTCGCTGCCAGTCGAGCATTGTGAACCCGGCTACCCGGCTCGCGACGAACTTGGTGATCTCTGCCAGATTGTGTTCCGATGGGCAGACCGAGCCGCTTGCCCACCGACCAACGAGCGACTTGTCCACGTTCAGCCGGGATGCGGCTCCGCCCCGGCTGAACCCGAGCGCTTGCAACGCCAGCCGAAAACGCGGCGCAAAATCGTCTTTTCCAAGCATCGCGGTACCATCACGCATCGAACGCGCGCATGCAACGCTTTACGTGCTCAGCAAGGATACCGTGGAAAAGGCTTGCTATTCCGCCGCTTGACGCGGGCATTCAAGGTGCCATTCGGGAGCGGTGTCGGACGCCCCGAGGCGGGCCTCCTCCTCGTGCATGTAATTGCGGGTGATTGGAACCGCATCTCGCCGTTTCAAATACTGCACCTGAAAGTTGACAAACGGGCCATAGCGGAAACCCGCTTCGGCCCCCGCCAGGTAAAACTGCCACATGCGGAAAAAGCGCTCATCATAAAGCTGGATGATTTCCTGCCGAGCAGCGTTGGCCCGCTCGTACCATTGCTGCAGCGTAAGAGCGTAGTGATCCCGTAGCGTCTCGACATCCGACACGATCAGCTTGTGCCGTTCGGCCTCGGACACCAGCTCCGAGAGCGCGGGGATATAGCCGCCGGGAAAGACATATTTACGGGTCCATTTGTCCGTCAGGCCGGGCGGGCCCATTCGGCCGCAGCAATGGGAGACCATCACGCCATCAGGAGCCAGGAGCGAGCTGCATTTTGCGTAAAAGCCGGGATAGTGAGGCGTGCCGAGGTGCTCGATCAACCCGACATTGACGATGCGATCGAACGGACCCTTGACGTCCCGGTAGTCCATTAGCTCGAACTTCACGCGGTCGGACACGCCCGCCTCTGCGGCGCGCTCACGGCTCAAGTCGATCTGGTCGGGGGCAAGCGCGATGCCGAGTACATCGACGTCATAGTGCCGGTGCAGGTAGAGTGCCATGCCCCCCCAGCCGCAGCCGATATCGAGCACTTTCATCCCGGCCTTGAGATGAAGCTTTGCGGCGATGTGGGCTTTTTTGTCGAGCTGCGCCAGTTCGAGACTGTTCGAAACATCCCGGAAATATGCAGAGGTATACTGCCGGTCTGCGTCGAGGAACAACTCGTATAGCTGGCGGGTAAGATTGTAGCTGTGCTCCGCGTTCCGCCGTGACCGTTCTCTCCAGTTGAACCGGTCGAGCCGCCCACCAAGGGCAGCGACCGCTTTACTCATGGCGCTCTTCGGCCGCAGCCAGGCGTTATCACCAAGAGGCGCATTGTAGGAGGCGAGAAGACTGAGGTCTCGGATGTCGCCTTGTTCAACGGTCAAACGCCCATCCATGTAGGCCTCGCCCGCAAAGAGCCTCGCATCTTTGACGATCTGAAACGCGACGTGGCGATCCGTCAGCCTGACGCAGATCGGCTTGGGGAAGATTGAATCTGGAGTGCCGTAGCGATGATTTTCCCCGCTATGATCGATGATGATCAACTGGCCGCGATGGATTGCCTTGCGCAGCATCCTGTCGAGCAGCCACATCTATTCCCTCCTTCCCTGTTTCGCCTGGGAATTGGAGGATTAGAAACGCGCTGACAACCTTGCCCGGCGCCGCGCGCGGGGATCTGCCGTGGCCGGCGGTCGCCGAACCGCCACGGGGAGGCGCCTTAGCTAGAACGGTCAGGTCTCGATGTGAGTGCGGGTCTGAGACGCGGTTAGTAGGGCAATGCCGTGGCGAGCACCGACTGATCGACCGGCCGCGACGGTCGCTGGGCCCTCGCCTCGGCGCGTTCGCGCTCTGCCTGTTGAACCGCTGCCTCGATTTCTTCTCCGGTGGCGGTTCGGGTGGGGCTGTGCCCGCAAGCGCCCAAAGAGGCGATCACGCTCGGCGCGCAGACAAAGACGAATGCCAAGAGCCTGTGGGTTGCCATTTGATTTTCCTCTTCGCCAGGCCGGATTTACGATCCGTCTGGAGTTGAGCATCGTCATCAGAAACCGTGGCCCGGGAAGGTGCAGCGACCTACGCAACCGTTGCAGCAAGCAATGCAACGGTTGCACCCCAGTCATTGCTAGAGTGCGGCGGCCACCCTCCCCAACCGACCGAGGACAGCGTTTTCGTCTGGGAGCCGCTTTGTTCGCCCCATCTACATTTGAAAGCGGGTGGGCGTTCAATCGCTAGGCGAGCCCGTCTAAGCGGCAGTTCAACATGCCTTCGCACCCGCTGCCGACTGATCCGTATGTCCGCTTTCCACCCAAAGCCGACATTCGGCCCGGGCATCCCCGTCAGCTAGCCGGAAGGATCTCGTCCAGTTTGAAACTCACTACGGCGGTCGTGAAATGGCACTCGAACGTGCGCCGTCGCTGCTGCGCGTCGGTTACCGATCCCCCGACGATGATCCGGCCGGTGCGGTGCTGACTAACGTCGACAATATACACAGAGCCATATTGTCCCGCGTGGCGCGTGCACGCCTGGGTCGCAGCCGGCATGAGGTGCGCATTGTTCGGCGCCTCCCCTTCAGGCAGGTACTGCACCAGGTCCGCCGCGGCCAATGCGGCCTGCAGAGCGCATCCGCCAAGCGCTGGAGCCGCTAGCAAAATCAGCGACAATGCAATTTTTCGCGTCATTCCAGATGCTTAGAGCACTGGTAGGAGTTTGGAAAGGCTTGCCAAACGCCCTTCAAGGGCGGCCCTAGGCGCCAACTTCGAGCTGGGTGAAGCGGACCGGCATGATCTCGCGAGAGCCGGTCTCGCCGCCGGCGTGCGCAGTGATGACCGTCAGCTGCTGGATGTCCGCGCCCCCGATCGGAATCACCATTCGCCCGCCCGGCTTCAGTTGCTCGACCAGCGCTTCCGGAGCCTGTTCGGCGGCGGCGGTGACCAGCACTGCGTCGAACGGCGCATGCTCGGCCCAGCCGCGCGAGCCGTCGCCGACGCGGACCTCGATGTCGTAGCCCAAGGCGGCGAAGCGGTCGCTGGCGGCCTCGGCGAACTCCTCGACCACCTCGACGCTCAGCACCGTGGCGCCCATGTCGGCCATGACCGCCGCCTGGTAGCCGAGCCCGGTGCCGACCTCGAGAATCCGGGCGCCGGGCTCGATCGCCAGCAGGTCGAGCATCAGCGCGCCGATGAACGGCTGGGAAATGGTCTTGTCGAAGCCGATCGGCAGCGGCGTGTCCTGGTAGGCGACGAACATCAGCGACTGCGGAACGAACAGGTGCCGCGGCACGTCGAGCAAGGCGCGGCGCAGGCGCGGATCGGGTGCGGCCTTGCCGATCTCGTCCTCGGCAAGGTCGAAATGCATGTCGATGATCTCGACCATGTGCCGGCGGAACAAGGCCAGATGCTGCTCGGTCATCGGCTTCACGGGTGTCCCTCCTCCAGCCATCGAACGGACCCGGCCCCCTGGCGTTCCACCGCCGAGCCTTTGTTCGCGGGTGGCTCGACCTCCCATAAACTTTGAGTTAAATGCGGTTTGCGGGCTCAGTCCGCTCAACCAGGGGGTAATATTCAATGACACGCTATTTGCTGGCCGCCACGGCGCTGGCTACCGGGCTGGCCGCAATGGCCTCGCCCGCCGTCGCTCGCGACCGCTCGGCCTATGTCGGGCTCGAGGTCGGGGCGCTGTTCGTCAAGGACACCGATGTCGACCTCGACGATGACGAGCTCTTCGACGACGAATTCTCGGTCGACCACAAGATGGGCGTCGATGGCGACCTGATCGCCGGATACGATTTCGGAATGTTCCGGGCCGAGGCCGAGCTTGGCTACAAGCGCAGCGAGCATGACGAATATGAGGACAGCGGCGGTGCGTTCGACGCCGATGGCCGGTCGAGCGTCTATTCGCTGATGGCCAATGCGATGATCGACGTCGGCCAGGACGAGGGAGTCAGCTTCTACGCCGGCGGCGGTGCCGGCTACGCCCAGGTCACCCACGTCTTCGAAGAGAATGACATCGGTGCATTGAAAATCCGCGACCGCGGTTTTGCCTGGCAGGCGATCGCCGGGGTGCGCGCCGTCGTATCGCAATATTTCGATATCGGGCTCAAGTATCGCTACTTCGACGCCGGCAACGTCAGCGACGACGACGAAGGCATCAGTCTCGATGCCGACTACAAGTCGCATTCGCTGCTGTTCAGCCTGATCCACAACTTCAATTCGCCGTTGCCGCCGCCTCCGCCGCAACCGGTCCTCGCACCGCCGCCGCCGCCGCCCGCGCCGCCGGCGACTCAGACCTGCCCGGATGGGTCGGTAATCCTGGCGACCGATGCGTGCCCGATGATGCCGCCGCCGCCGCCGCCGCCGCCGCCCGAGCCCGAGCGCGGCTAAAGGGGATTTCCCGCAAAGTACGACTTTGCGGGTGCCCTATGGCCGGAAGCGGTCGAACGCCGATTGGAAGCTCCATTTGTCCTTCGGGACGAGTGGAGCTTTCTTATTTCCGGGGCGAGATCCAGCGGGTCGCAAGGGGCGCGATTGCGTCCGTCGGGTCAGGCTGGCTGCGGCGAGATGTTGAAGACCGCGAACTTGTGGCCGTCGGGATCGCGGAAATAGCCGAAATAAGAGCCGAACTTGGGATCGCCGCGATAACCCGGAGCGCCTTCATCGCTGCCGCCGAGCTCGAGCGCCGTGGCGTGGAACGCATCGACCTTGTGGCAAGAATCCATCACCAGCGCGACCATGTTGCCGTTGCCGTGATGCGCGGGCTCCTTGTCGTAGGGCCGGGTGATGACCACCGCGGGGCGGCTCATCGACGTGCCCCACATGGTGAAGCCGCCGTCCTCGTCGGCGAACTGCAGGATGCGCTTGGCGCCAATGGTCCCGAGCAGCGCGTCGAAATAGCCGCGCGCCCGATCGAGGTCGTCGGTGCCGAGCGTCACGTAGCCGATCATTGCGCCGCCCCGGGCTGCGCCGCCGGGCAGTCGCCGACGCGCTTGCCGGTCAGGGTCCGTGTCAGCGCATAGTCGCCCGGTCCGTCGAAATAGGTCGAGCTGGTGACGGTCGCCTCGAAGCTGTCGCCGGTGAACTTGCCGTCGGCGAGCTGGCTCAGCCCGCCCTTGCCGGAGCGGTTGCAGTTGAACTGGAAGCTCAGGCGGCCGCCGCGCATGTAGCTTCCGGTCGACGTGCATTTGTCGCCGGCCTCGGCGAAGATCTTCGGGTCGATGACGCCGTCCGCGCCGACGCAGATACGAGTGGTTGGGCTCGCTTCGCCCGCGGCCGCGGCCTTCATCGCCGTCGCCGGGGTCGTGTTGTCGAGCGAGCGGACCTCGTCGACCTTGTCGGTGACCGCATATTCGCCCGGTTGGAGCGCTTGGGCCTTGGAATCCTTCTTCGCTTCCCCGGCGGTGTCGCCCGAGCAGGCGGCGAGCAGCGCGGCGGCAGCTCCCAGGATCATCGTTCGCATCGGCTGGCTCCCTAGGCTTTGCCGGTCAGGACTTCTTGGTGTCGCACTCGCCCAGGCGCTTGGCATCGACCCGCATGGTCATCGTCATTCCGCCCGGCGGACCGGCGCCGGCGTCGGCCTTCATGCTCATCCGAATCTGGTAGGAATCGGGGCCATAGCTGCCCTGCATCGCCATCGTCTGCGCCATGCCCTCGCCGCTGCACTTCATCACCGCGTCGATCTTGCCGTCGCCCATGGTGAAACGGTCATAGCGGCAATTCTTGTTGGCGCCGGCGAAGAAATCCTCCTTCGGGCGCTTCGCCTCGTCGGGAGTGAGGCAGCTTTCATAGACCTGGGGGCGCTCGTGCATGCCGCGCATCGCCGTCTTTGCCTCGGGCGGAGCGCCGGGCAGCTCGAACTCCTCGATCTGGACTTTCGACTGCCATTTGCCGGGGCGCACGAAGCTGTCGCCGCCGCTGGCGTCGGCGACCCGCTCGGCGACCTCCTCGACCGTTGCGTTGCGGGCGTCGACCTCCGGCCCGTTGTCGCAGCCGGCAAGCGGTAGCGCGCAGCCAAGCAGAAAAAGGGCGTGCTTCATGATCGAGCTCCCTTGGGCAAGCGCCGCGTTGCGCGGCCCCGGCGGCTCCACCATATGCGCATCTTATGCCGATTCAAATCCGCACTTCGCTGGCCGAGCCGGACACGGGGCAAAGCTTCGTCCCGCACCGCCCGGCGCGGCCCGACAAGGCCGAGGGCGGGCGGCCGTTCGTGCTCAGTTCCGAATATGAGCCGGCCGGCGACCAGCCGACCGCCATCAAGGAGCTGACCGAGACCGCGCTCGCCGGCGAGAAGAGCCAGGTGCTGCTGGGAGTCACCGGCTCGGGCAAGACTTTCACCATGGCCAAGGTCATCGACATCCTGCAGCGCCCGGCGCTGGTGCTGGCGCCCAACAAGATCCTCGCCGCGCAGCTCTACGGCGAGTTCAAGAGCTTCTTTCCCGACAATGCGGTCGAATATTTCGTCAGCTACTACGATTACTACCAGCCCGAGGCCTACGTGCCGCGCACCGACACCTACATCGAGAAAGAGTCGAGCGTGAACGAGGCGATCGACCGGATGCGCCACTCGGCGACCCGCTCGCTGCTCGAGCGCGACGACGTGATCATCGTCGCCTCGGTCTCCTGCCTGTACGGAATCGGCTCGGTCGAGACCTA
This sequence comes from Sphingomicrobium sp., assembly GCA_050998435.1. Lineage (GTDB taxonomy): Bacteria > Pseudomonadota > Alphaproteobacteria > Sphingomonadales > Sphingomonadaceae > Sphingomicrobium. The sequence goes on from JBPCQE010000004.1 coordinate 13,871, forward strand.
TTCGGCGATGGTGTTTTCGCTGAACAAGGGCGAGGCGGCCGACCAGCGCGAGGTGATCCGCAAGCTCGTCGCGCTGCAGTACAAGCGCAACGACCAGGCGTTCGCGCGCGGCAATTTCCGGGTCCGCGGCGACAGCCTCGAAATCTTCCCGTCGCACTATGAGGACACCGCGTGGCGGATCGGCTTCTTCGGCGACGAGATCGAGGAAATCGTCGAGTTCGACCCGCTGACCGGCAAGAAGGTCGCGAGCCTCGACACGATCAAGGTCTACGCCAACTCGCACTATGTGACTCCGGGGCCGACCCTGAAACAGGCGATGGGAGCGATCCGCCATGAGCTTGCCGAGCGGCTGAAGGAGCTGGAGGCGGAAGGGAAGCTGCTCGAGCTGCAGCGCCTCGAGCAGCGGACCAATTTCGACCTCGAGATGATCGCCGCGACCGGCAGCTGCGCGGGAATCGAGAATTATTCGCGGTTCCTGACGGGCCGCCTGCCCGGCGAGCCGCCGCCGACCCTGTTCGAATATCTGCCCGATAATGCGCTGCTGTTCGTCGACGAAAGCCACCAGACGGTGCCGCAGATCGGCGCGATGGCGCGCGGCGACCACCGCCGCAAGATCACGCTGGCCGAATATGGCTTCCGGCTGCCGAGCTGCATCGACAACCGGCCGCTGCGCTTCAACGAATGGGAAGCGATGCGCCCGCAGACGACGTTCGTCTCGGCGACTCCCGGCCCGTGGGAGCTGAATGAGACCGGCGGCGTCTTCTCCGAGCAGGTGATCCGCCCGACCGGGCTGATCGATCCGCCGGTCGAGATCAAGCCGGTCGAGGACCAGGTCGACGACCTCGTCCACGAAGCCAAGGAAACGGCGCGCAAGGGCTATCGCACTTTGGTCACGACTCTGACCAAGCGGATGGCGGAGGATTTGACTGAATATCTCCACGAGGCGGGCCTCAAGGTCCGCTACATGCACTCCGACGTCGAGACCCTCGAGCGCATCGAGCTGATCCGCGAGCTTCGGCTTGGAGTCTACGACGTGCTGGTCGGGATCAACCTGCTGCGCGAGGGGCTCGACATCCCCGAATGCGGGCTGGTCGCCATTCTCGACGCCGACAAGGAAGGCTTCCTTCGTTCAGAGACGTCGCTGATCCAGACCATCGGCCGGGCGGCGCGCAATATAGACGGCCGAGTGATCCTCTACGCCGACACCATCACCGGGTCGATCGAGCGGGCACTCAACGAAACCGGCCGCCGCCGCGAGAAGCAGGTCGCCTACAATGAAGAGCACGGCATCACGCCCGAAAGCATCAAGCGCAATATCAGCGACATCATGGCGCACCTCGCCAACCGCGACGCGGTGATGGTCGACACCGGCGACGACGAGCGGCCGCACCTCGTCGGCCACAATCTCAAGGCCTATATCGCCGACCTCGAGCAGCGCATGCGCAAGTCGGCCGCCGACCTCGAGTTCGAGGAAGCGGCGCGGCTTCGCGACGAGATCCGCCGGCTCGAGGAGGACGACCTCGGCATCCCCCACCCGCAGCGAGTAGCACCGCGGCCCACGGGCAAGTCGAGCGAAGGCCGGCCGGGGACCCGCAAGGGCCGCTTCGGCAAGCAACAGCGGACGCGCTTCGGAGGACGGCGGGGCTAGGCGCAATGGAGCAAGCGATGACCGACCTTCCCGCCACCATCAAGGAGCTGTCCGACCGCTGGATGCAGGCGTGGGTGCGCAAGGACCGCGCGGTGCTGGAGGAATCGCTGGCGCCCGATTTCGCGTTGATCGTCTCGGCGACTCCAATGCACCGGCTCGACCGCGCCAGCTGGCTGGCCACGGCCTGCACGCGCTATACCTGCACGGAGTTCCGCTACCGCGACGTCCAGGTACGCGATCTCGGCGCGGTCGCGGTGATGTCGTCGATCGCCGAGTTCAGCGCCGAGATTGACGGCATCCCCCGCTCGGGCCCGATGTTCCTGACCGACGTCTGGCGACGCGGCGAGGATGGCCGCTGGCAGGTCTGCGCTCGCTGCAGCTCGCACCCCGAGCTCGGCGGAGAGTCGAGCTCGGCGGTAACTGCCCTCGAACAGGGCGACTAGCACTCGGTTCGACTCAAGCCTGATTCCATTCGTCGCAAGCGGTGAGTCCATGCGACTCGTTCGACGTTGCGGCGGCATGGAATGGAGCAGCGTGATCCGCGGCGCCTGGTACCTGCCCGAGCGGCGGCGGCTCGACCTGGTGTTCGCCAGCGGCCGGCGCTACGTCTATTCTGGCGTGCCGCCTGCGATCGCCACCGGCTTTGCCGAGGCGGAGTCGAAAGGGCGGTTCTACAACCGCGAAATCCGCAACCGCTTCCCGTGCCGCGAGGTCGGCCGCGACGGCCGCCACGACCAGCGGCGGGAGCGCCAGGCCGCCTGAGTCCGTTGTGGCCGCGCCTTCAACGCCCCCATCCTTGATCGCTATGCTTCGCGACCTGGACTACGGGGACAGCTTGGCGGAACGCAGCGATAAGGGGAACCGGCCCGCAACCGGTTCGTTCGTTTCGCCACAACAACAGAGGGAGAGTAGCATGTCCGATAACGACCGCGATCGGGATCGCGAAACAGTCGAACGAACGACGATCGTCGAAACCGGCGGCGACCGTGGCAGCGGCGGAGTTCTCGCCGTGGTGCTGCTGATCATCGTCGTCCTGGTGCTGTTGTTCCTGTTCCGGGATCAGCTCGGGATGGGCGGCGACAAGACCGAGATTCAGGTTCCCGACCAGATCGACGTCAACATCAACTGATCTGAAAACCCGCGCAGGATGCGAGTCCGGGGCGGAAACGGGCACGGCGCCATCGGCGGCCGTGCCCGTTTGAACTTGCGGGCTTGAGGCACTAACCCGGCTGCCATGCGCGACACGCCACTTCGCACCATGACCGGCTTCGGCGGCCACTTCGAAAGCGAGGCGGTCGAAGGCGCGCTGCCCAGGGGCCGCAACAGCCCGCAGCGCCCGGCGCTCGGCCTATACGCCGAGCAATTGTCGGGCACGGCCTTTACCGCTCCGCGCTACGACAACCGCCGCAGCTGGCTGTACCGGATTCGGCCGACCGCCGACCACCGGCCGTTCGAGCGCTACGACGGCGCGCCGCTGTTCGCGGCCGCGGCGAGCGAGGAACCGCTGGCCCCCAACCGGCTGCGCTGGGACCCGCCGACGGACCTTCCCCCCGACAAGGATTTCATCGACGGCATGGCGACCATGCTCCACGCGCGGGTCCCCCAGGATCTCGAGGGAGTTGCCGTGCATGTCTACGCCGCGGCGCGCAGCATGGAACGGCGCGTGTTCGCCAATGCCGACGGCGAGCTACTGATCATCCCGCAGCACGGCGCGATCGAGCTCCAGACCGAACTCGGCCGGCTTCCGGTCGCGCCCGGATCGGTGGGGCTGGTGCCGCGCGGATTGAAGTTCCGGGTCCAGCTGCTCGAGGGCGAAGCGCGCGGCTATGTCGCCGAGAATTACGGGCCGCCGCTGCGCCTCCCCGAGCTCGGCCCGATCGGCGCCAACGGGCTCGCGTCGCCACGCGATTTCGAAGCCCCGGTCGCCTGGTTTGAGGACCGCGACGAGGAGGTCGAGGTGGTCCAGAAATTCCTCGGCCATTTGTGGGTGACGACCATCGATCATTCGCCGCTCGACGTCGTCGCCTGGCACGGCAATTATGCGCCGTTCCGCTACGACCTGTCGCGCTTCAACGCGCTGGGCACCGTCAGCTTCGACCATCCCGACCCGTCGATCTTCACCGTGCTCACCAGTCCGAGCAGCGTGCCCGGTCGGGCCAACGCCGATTTCGTCATCTTCCCGCCGCGCTGGATGGTCGCCGAGGACACGTTCCGGCCGCCGTGGTTCCACCGCAACGTGATGAGCGAGGCGATGGGGCTGATTTCGGGCGAATATGACGCCAAGGCCGAAGGCTTCGCGCCCGGCGGCTTGAGCCTGCACAATCTGATGAGCGGCCACGGCCCCGACCTCGACAGCTGGAAGAAGGCGAGCGATGCGGAGCTCAAGCCGGCCAGGATCGAGGGGGCGCTGGCGTTCATGGTCGAGACGTGCTGGCCGTACCGCCCGACCCCGTTCGCGCTCGAGCGGGCGCAGCCCGATTACGATTTGGCGTGGGCCGGATTCCCCAAAGCGAAGCTGCCGTGAGCGAGATCGACGAGACCCACGATCCGGGGCGCACAAGCTGGGTCAGCGGGGCCGAACCGGGGAGCGATTTCCCGGTCCAGAATTTGCCTCTCGGGATTTTCTCCGAAGCCAAGGGCTTGCGACGGCCCGGAGTCGCCATCGGCGACTATATCCTCGACCTTGTCGCGCTCGCCGAAGCCGGGCTGCTCGACGAGGAATGGAGCGACGATCTCCGGCAGCCGGTGCTCAACGCCTGGTTGGCCCGCGGGCCCGACGCGCATCGCGAGCTTCGGCTGCGGCTCTCGGAAATGCTGTCCGACCAGCGCTACCGCGACGACCTCGAAGTGCATTTGATCGGCCAGAGCGAAGTCCACATGCATTTGCCCTGCCTGATCGGCGACTACAGTGATTTCTACGTCGGCATTCATCACGCGACCAACGTCGGCAAGCAGTTCCGACCCGACAATCCGCTTCTCCCGAACTACAAATATGTGCCGATCGGATATCATGGCCGGGCAAGCTCGGTGCGGGCGTCGGGCGAGCCGGTTGTGCGCCCCAATGGCCAGCGCAAGCCGCCCGATGCCGACGAACCCGAGTACGGGCCGAGCCGGCGGCTCGATTACGAGCTCGAGTTGGGGCTCTGGATCGGCCGCGGCAACTCGCTCGGCGAACCGATCCCGATCGACGAGGCGGGCGAGCACATCGCCGGTTTTTGTCTCTTGAACGACTGGTCGGCGCGCGACCTGCAGGCATGGGAATATCAGCCGCTCGGCCCGTTCCTCGCCAAGAATTTCCTGACCAGCGTCTCGCCGTGGGTGGTGACCGCCGACGCGCTGGGGCCGTTCCGGTCGCCGATGCCGCCGCGGCCGCCCGGCGACCCGAAGCCCCTGCCCTACCTCCACGACCCGCAAGTCGACAGCGGCGCGCTCGCGATCGAGCTGGAAGTGACCCTGTCGACCGAGGCGATGCGAGACGCGGGTATGGGGCCGCACCGCCTGTCGCGGGGCAGCGCCGCGGCGGCGATGTACTGGAGCGCCGCGCAGATCGTCGCCCATCACAGCAGCAACGGCTGCAACCTCCAGCCCGGCGACCTGATCGGCACCGGCACCTTGTCGACCGACAGCGACGAAGGGCTGGGCTCGCTGATCGAGATCAGCCGCGGCGGATCGGCTCCGATCGAGCTTCCGGGCGGCGAGACGCGCAGCTTCCTCGAGGACGGCGACGAGGTGACTCTGCGAGCCTGGTGCGAGCGCGACGGCGCGGTGCGGATCGGCCTGGGCGAGTGCGTCGGGCGGGTGCTTCCGGCACAGGGGAATTAGTGCAGTCCGAGGCCTTCGGCCATCAGGCGGGTCATCGCGTAGAGCCGGTCGAGCTGCGGCGTCGGCACGCCGGCGCGCGCGGCGATCTCGAGCGGGGCGCCGAGCAGGGCTTCGAGCTCGATCGTCCGGCCGGCCTCGACGTCCTGGAGCATCGAGGTCTTGAACGCGCCGAGCTTGGCGGTCACCGCCATCCGGTCCTCGCCGCTCTCGGCGATCGGGCAGCCGATCGCGGCGCCGACCGCCGCCAGCTCGGCCATCGCCTCGAGCATCCACGAGCGCAGCACGGGGTCGGCGAGCAGCTTGTCGGCGGTCGAGCGGGTCAGCGCCGACAAGGGGTTGATGGTCGCATTGCCCCACAATTTGTACCAGATCGCTCGGCGGACATTGTCGTGCCGCTCAATGGTGATGCCGGCGCGCTCGAACAGCGCCGCGAGGCGATCGATGCGCTCGCCGCTGCCGCCGGCGGGTTCGCCGAGGATCAGCCGGTCGGCATGCTTGACCACTACCGCATTGAGCGCCGGGCGGCTGCAGGCGGCGTGGACGACGCTGCCGATGACCTGCGCTTGCAGAAGCGCGGCGGCGATCCGGCCGCCGGGGTCGACGGAAGCGAGCGGCTCGCCGGTGAACCACCATGGGACCCCGTTGAGCATCGGCACGATCAGCGTCTCCGCATCGATCATCGGCCGCGCCGCCTCGGCGGCTTGCGCCAGCGCCGGCGCCTTGACCGCGATCACCAGCACGTCCTGCGGTCCGAGCTCGGCGGGATCATCGGACGCGCGGACCTCGACGTTGCGCAGCGCATCGCCATCGGTCAGCCGCAGCCCGCCGCTCCGCAAGGCTTCCAGCGTGTCGCCGCGCGCGAGCATGGCGACCGGCTCGCCGGCGAGCGCCAGCCTGGCCGCGATCCAGCCACCGATCGCGCCGGCGCCGACGACCGCGATTCGCGGGCGCTCAGCGGCGCTCATTGTCCCAGATCATGTGGATAATTCGCCAGCCGCGCTCGGGGTCACGGAACAGCTGGATCGAATTGATCCCGCGCCGCTCCGGCTCGGCATCCTGCGGAGAGGAGCACGCCTCATAGACGCTCCAGACATGGGCGATGTTGCCGAACAGGTCGATCCGACGCTCGGTCTCGACTTCGTAAAAGGCGTTGGCGGCGAAGAACGGAGTCGTGTCGCGCGCATAGTCGTCGCGGCTCATCGTCTTCATCGTCGGCCGCCCGGCCTCGTCGACGCCGGTTCGCACTTGGCGCGCCTCGGGCAGGAAGCAATTGGCCTGGAGCGACCAGTCGCGCGGGCCGGCCGGTCCGGAGATCATCGCGTACATCTCATCGATCACCGCGCCGATCGCCTGTTCGTCGGTCATTGGACGCCCCCTGAAACCATCGGCGGACTCAAGCCCCACGATCGCGCTGAAACGAGCTAGTTTGTCACGAAGCGGTTACCGACGTCGCGGGTGAGCCGGACCGGGCGTTGCGTGTGCGCATCCAGGCAACACCAGCAGCTCTTCACTTCCGCCAGCACGTCCTCGCCGCGCCGGATCATCGTCGTGAAAAAGGCTCGCGCGCCCTGCACACGCTCGGCGACCACTTCGGCAAACACCTGGTCGTTGAGGAAGGTCGGTTTGCGGTAGGTAATCTCGTGTTTCATGGCGACCCAGAGATGCTTGGCGACGGCTTCCGCCGGAGCCACGGTCTCCCAATACTGGACCACCGCGTCCTGGACCCAGGTGAGGTACACCGAATTGTTCACGTGGCCCATGTGGTCGATGTCGTTCTCGGCAACCGAGATCGCGTGACGAAACATAGCTATCAGCCTCCTGACCCCCGCATCACACCGACCCGATTCCCCTACGCTTGCCGTAACCGGCGGTTCCGGTCGGGCGCCGATCAGCGATGACAGACTGAGCCATTTCGGGGCCGCGGGTGCGGTCAGGACATCAATCCCGCGGCGCGGAGAGCATCTTCGATGACCGCGCCGGGGCCGCCCGGACGTCGCGGGGGCGACGGGTGAAGAGGTTCGGGCTTCGTCTCGACACGATCGCTGGTTCGAGGGATGCCGCGCTTGACGGAATCCTTCGCCGCCAATCCCCAGAAGCTTGCTATCCGCCGAGTCGAGCAAATGCCGGCGTCGAGCATGTGCGGACCGGCGGTCCCGAATGACTCGCTGTCGCCCGTGTCCAGCGGCGTCCCGTGCCCCATGCCCTGAACGTCATATTTTTCGATGACGACGCGTCCCTGGGCGTCGGACCAAGCCTCTCGACGATGACCGTCAACGATCTCGACGGTTCCGCCGGTCGAGCCGAGGCCGTGCAGGTCGCGCCACTGGTCGACGATCGCTGTCGCGTTCGAGCGATCGACAATGGTGTCGTGCGTGCCGTGCCACACGGACAGCGTCGGTCCGTGGCGGGTGTGATCGGCGGCTGCCATAGCGCGGGCGGCGAGCTCTCGGCGGGGCGGAGCTCCCTGACCGCGCATCCTCTCGAGGGTTTCAGGCAGAGTGTTGGCGCTGGCGAACGGCAAGCCCGCAATCACGGCGCCGCCGGCAAACAATTCCGGATAGGAGGCGAGCATGACCGAGGTCATCGCGCCGCCCGCCGACAAACCCGTGATGAACGTCTGCGAGCGATCGAGCCCGTATCGACCGGCGACATGCTCGACCATCTGGGCGATCGACGCGGCTTCGCCGCGCCCGCGCCGAGCGTCGCCGGGCAGGAACCAGTTGAAGCAGAGATTCGGATTGTTGGCGCGGCGCTGCTGGGGGAACAGGACAGCGAAGCCGTGCCGTTCGGCCAGTTGCGACCAGCCACTGCCCTTGTCGTAGGTCGAGGCGGTCTGGGTGCAGCCGTGAAGCACGACGACCAGCCCGGTTGGAGCGTCGGTTGGAGCGTAAGTGCGGGCATCGAGCTCGCCTGGGTTGGAGCCGAAGCCCGTGAGATGACCGAGCCGGCCATCGTCATTGGAATTGGCCGCCTGCATGGCGCGGCTGGAGGCGGTCAGTCGTGAAACGATGGTACTCAAGCGACGCATAACCAGCTCCTCGTCATGCTGCCGTCACGCCGGGCAGTCCCCGCCGCGAGCTGTTTATGCTGCACTGCACAAAAGTAGGATCGGAGGCGTGAAGAACAAGGGACAAACCCGTTCCCCCACGAAACAAATCCCAGGATTGTCGCGATACGGAGACGGCTCCGCCCCCTTATGTCCCAATAGCAGGACCAACACGCGCTGCGAACAAAACGGTGAGCGCTATTACGTCGTTTCAACGCCAACGGCTTTTAATCTCCGTGGGAGGGGCGCTCCCCGCTGCGCGCCCCTCCCCGGATAGCCGGAGACAACGGTCCCCGTCGACGACTGCGTAACCGTTAGCACCGGAAAGCGGACACCAAACAGTGACTTGGAGGTCAGTGCCCGACGTGGCGGAAATGGCCGACGCCGCCGCAACTGATCGCCGGGTTCCACTGGGCGTACATGCCGCTTGGATTATGTTCGAACAGCCAGATGTCGGCAGAAACGCTCGATTTCCACCACGGAAAGCACCACAAGGCTTATGTCGATAAGGTCAACGAGATGCTGGCCGAGAACGGGATGGACGACGCGTCGCTTGTCGAGATCATCCGTAAAGCCAACGACAATGGCGACAGGAATTTGTTCAACAATG
>JBPCQE010000086.1:0-12800 GCA_050998435.1 Sphingomicrobium sp.
TCGAAATCCTCGTCCTCGACGAGGCCGACCAGATGCTCGACCTGGGCTTCATCCACGCATTGAAGCGCATCGTCGCTCTGGTCCCGCCCAAGCGCCAGACCCTGTTCTTCTCGGCGACCATGCCGCGGGCGATCAAGGAGCTCGCCGACCGCTATCTGACCAACCCGGCCGAAGTCTCGGTCGCCCCGGTCGCGACCACGGTCGAGCGCGTCGAGCAGCGGGTCACCTTCGTCAACCAGGCGGAAAAGCAGGCGCTCTTGATCCAGCTTCTCAAGACCGCTCCCATTGAGCGGGCGCTGGTGTTCAGCCGCACCAAACATGGCGCCGACAAGATCGTCCGGATGCTCACCGCGGCCGGGATCCACGTCAACGCGATCCACGGCAACAAGAGCCAGCCGCAGCGCGAGCGGGCGATCGCCTTGTTCCGCTCGGGTGAGGTCAAGGTGCTGGTCGCGACCGACATCGCCGCGCGCGGGATCGACATCCCGGGCGTCAGCCACGTCTTCAACTACGATTTGCCGCACGTCGCCGAGCAATATGTCCACCGCATCGGGCGGACGGCGCGCGCGGGCGCATCGGGCATCGCCATCGCTTTCTGCTCGGACGACGAGCGGCCGCTGCTGCGCGACATCGAGCGGCTGACCCGCCAGAAGATCGGCATCGAGGCGCTGCCCGGCGACTTCGCCGACGCGGTGCGCTCGACCCGGGCGCTCAAGCCCGCCCCCGCGGCGCGCGAGCAGCGCAACTACCGCGGCGCGAGCTCTCGTCCACAAGTCCAGCGCCCGTCGGGCCCGCGTCCGTCGGGCGACCACCGCCCCAACCGCCACCCCGCCCATCGCGGCGGCGGCGGCCGGCCGGGCGGCCGCCCCGGCGGCAACCGCGGTCGCCCCGGCGGCCAGAGACATGCGCACGGGTAGCGCGCTCCGCGCCGACAAGATCAGCCAGCGACGGTGAGCGCGCCGCCCTTGCGTTGGGGAGATAGCCGGTGCGCCTGACCTATCGGCTGATTTGCTCGCTCGCCGGATCATATCAACCGCCTCGAGTTTACGGGGAACGACGCAAACGCTGACTCGATAGACCGCTGCCGAAGCAGACGGTATCGAGAGGATTGTGATGCCTGCGTCGGATCGAAATGCAGCCCCTGCTTCCGGCCCAGTTTGGTTGGATATGCAGTTTGCTCGGCCTTGGTCCATTATCCAGCCTCGCGTTTATCGCTTTCTGGAGCAGCAGTATGTCGATCAATTCTTTGAAGATGGAACGCTCTTGTTGTCGTCATTCGAGCGCTTTGCGAAGCATCGTGATGAGCAACGGAAAGATGAGAACGAAGGTAAAGGCGTTCGAACTTTAACGGGTCCGGAGTTCACTGCGGTGATGGCGACAGGTCGTGGCCACGACTGCTATGTCTTGTGTGGCAGCACGGCAAACACCGATACGATCCGAAAGTGTTTTTCCGACGCAGACGGATGCCTTGCGATCGATAATCCGCTGCAATTCGCAAATTTAGTTTCGTCGCATGTTCCGGCTTTTGCCGGGGGATTCGCGGGCCACTGCATTTACCAGGACAAATTAGAAATTCGGCGGCATTCGGAATCTGCCTCTATGGAAAACCTGATGCCTCAGAGCCTTGAGGACTTACAGAAACTGGCTGACGCAGCTGGAGGGATTGAGGAACTATTTTTGAAGCACGCGCAGTTCGCGGGACAATCCGAGTATCGGATGTTGTGGAGATCCAACCTGCCAATTCAGGACCCGCTGATTATTAAGTGCCCTGAAGCGCGTTCCGCTTGCCGCCGCCTGTAGCTTTGCCCTTTGCGTTACACACCCAGTGCTTTGTCAGGTATATAATTGCGCTGACGGCAATTATATACTTGACTGAGCAGAAACCCGAGTCCACCAGCGAAACTGGTTATGAGCCTAACGAATTGGCCGTGACGCCAGCTATGATAGCGGCTGGCCGGGAGCGTTATCTTGATCTTTTGGAGGCCGTGGATTCAACTTACGCGGTCGAGGAGGTTTATCGGGCAATGCAGTTAGCTCTGCGAACATCTCGATAGGGCCTCCTGGTCGCGATGCGTGCCAGCTAACAATGCCCAACCTGAATTGTCCTAACCGATAACAGCCATCGGCAATTTCGAGCATGGTTTCGCTATCTATCGGGAAGGCGTTGATTTTGTCCGGCCTGCCTTTTGGAGCCTTTTGGAGGGCGTATTTTCCAACGACCTCAAAATCAGGAAGGTAGACCGCGTGCGCTACGAGATTGCGATTTTCGATGCAGATTGCGGCTTGCGTGGCGAACTCTGCGAGCAGATCATCCAATGGATCTCCACGCAGTTTGCCGGCTTCTCTTAACAGCTCCAACCGAAGGGCATTGTGACTGTTATGAAATACGGCTTTGCCGATAGCGCTGGGGAATATGAACTGTGGCAGCATCGCGCCGATGATCGCTTCGCAATAGTTCCATGTCGCGATGACAGAACCAGCCGCGGCGAGCAGTTCCTCAGTTCCAAAAATCCTGCCCTTCTGCCATATGTAAACTGACATGGCTGACACTCCTGAAACCTACTCCCACAAGGAGACGGTTAAGCGGCGCGAGGCCGCGCTAAAGCGAATGCTGGCTACACCGCCGCAGCCGCACAAGCCGAAAGGCGAGAAGCGGAAGACAACGGCGCAGAGCGCTCGGCGCAGCCGTGGATAACGTTGCGCTCGGGATCATTGTCATCGGTTTGGCGGTCATCGGGATAGGTCTCTTCAGCATAGATCGTACTCTCCAATCTATTGCAGCGGAACTGAAGCGATCCCGAGAGGACAATTCCGCGTGGCGTCAAAATGTGTGGGATCGCGACCGCGACAAGGATTGATAACGACCGACTTGCGCTTAGGCCGATACTATCGTGTCCAGCGCTTGCGGCGCTCACCGTAAAGGCGCGGCGGCTCGTAAAAGTTAGGCTGCGACCGCGTTAGTCCGCCGATAAGTCAGGCGCTTGCCTTCCATGCCCGACAGGGCAAGGGCGGCGCGCTCGCCGTCGCTGACTTTGCGGGTGTTGTAACGGAAGTCGAACTCGGCCGTGTAGCGGTGCAAGTGGCACTCGCTCATGTGGTGATAGGTGCCGATGTAGCCGCGCTTGAAGATGCTGAAAAAGTTTTCGGCGCAATTGCTGTGGTCGACGCCGCGCACATACTCACCGCGACTGTGAGCCACCGCCCCGTGGGTGTGAAACTCGCGGCCGACATAGGTTAAACATGGGCATCGTCCGTCATTAGGTGCGATGCGCGATCAACATTGGTGACGATCAGCGAGCGCAAATCCTTGGCGCGGATATTGGCGACATGGAAGCTGCGGGCCTTACCGTCGCGCTCGACCAGTGAGACGACGACTTTCTTTTCGGCGGTAGCGCGGAACGCACGGTTCTTAGCCTTGCCGCCGACGAACATTTCATCGGCCTCAACGAACTTGCCGGGACCGCCTAGGGGGCCTTCGTTGTTCGCAGTTGGCGTCATGGCGGCACGAATGCGGTGACAGAGGAACCATGCCGTCTTGTAGGTGACGCCAAGCATGCGCTCCATCTGCTTGGCGCTCATGCCCTTCTTTGAAGCGGCCATTAGGTGCGTTGCCAGCAGCCACTTGTGAAGCGGTACATGGCTGCGCTCCATGAGGGTGCCGGTGCGAACGGTGAACTTGTCGCGGCAATCGTTGCACAGGAACATTCCGGCCTGAGTCTTGCCGCCCATGCGACGAACACGATCGCTGCCACAGTGCGGGCAAGTCGGCTCACCGTTCCAGCGGCCAGCCTCAAGGTGAGCGCGGGCTTTGTCCTCGTTGTGGAAGATGGGGTCGGTGATGTTGACGTTCACGGTCTCTGCTCCCTGTTAGGAGCATATGACGCCATGACGCCTGCTAAGTCAAGTATATAATTGCCGCGCTGACTGACTCACGAGCGCGCACGCACCCGCGCGCGTGACTTTGCGGCCGAAGTCAGTATAGCTCGCCTATGGCTACCGACCCCGACCCGACCCCCGACCAGACGCCCAACCAAAACGCTTACGACGCCGACTCCATTCAGGTCCTCAAGGGCCTCGATGCGGTGCGCAAGCGGCCCGGCATGTACATCGGCGACACCGACGACGGCTCGGGCCTCCACCACATGGTGTTCGAAGTTTCCGACAATGCGATCGACGAGGCGCTCGCGGGCCACTGCGACAAGATCCTGATCACCCTCAACGCCGACGGCTCGGTCAGCGTCGACGACAACGGCCGCGGCATTCCCACCGGGATCCACGAAGGCGAGGGCGTCTCGGCGGCCGAGGTGATCATGACCCATTTGCACGCCGGCGGTAAGTTCGAGAACGCGTCCGACGACAATGCCTACAAGGTTTCGGGCGGGCTTCACGGGGTCGGCGTGTCGGTCGTCAACGCGCTTTCGGAATGGCTCGAGCTGACCATCTGGCGCGACGGCGAGGAGCATTGCATGCGCTTCCGCCACGGCGTGCCCGAAGCTCCGCTCAAGGTCGTCGGCAAGACCGACAAGCGCGGCAGCCGGATCACCTTCCTGCCGAGCGGCGAAACGTTCAAGACGATGGACTTCGATTTCGAGCGCCTCGAGCACCGCTTCCGCGAGCTCGCGTTCCTGAACTCGGGAGTCCGGCTGGTGCTGGTCGACGCCCGCCACGACGAACCCAAGGAAGTCGAGCTGTTCTACGAGGGCGGCACCGCGGCGTTCGTCAAATATCTCGACCGCGCCAAGACTCCGCTGGTGCCGGACCCGATCGCCATCCACGGCCAGCGCGACGAGATCGGCATCGACGTCGCGATGGAGTGGAACGACTCCTATTACGAGAACGTGCTGCCGTTCACCAACAACATCCCGCAGCGCGACGGCGGCACGCATTTGGCGGCGTTCCGGGCGGCGATGACTCGCACGCTCAACAATTACGCCGAGAAGTCGGGCGCCCTGAAGCGCGAGAAGGTCAACCTCACCGGCGAGGACATGCGCGAGGGGCTGACCGCGATCGTGTCGGTCAAGCTGCCTGACCCCAAGTTCAGCTCCCAGACCAAGGACAAATTGGTCAGCTCGGAAGTGCGCCAGCCGCTTGAAAGCCTGATCGCCGACAAGCTTGCCGAGTGGCTGGAGGAAAATCCGGGCCATGCGCGGATGATCATCCAGAAAGTGATCGACGCCGCCGCGGCGCGCGAAGCGGCGCGCAAGGCGCGCGAGGCGAGCCGCAAGTCGGTGATGGGCATCTCATCGCTGCCGGGCAAGCTGCACGACTGCACCGAGAAGGATCCCGCGAAATCGGAGATGTTCCTGGTCGAGGGCGACAGCGCCGGCGGCTCGGCCAAGCAGGCCCGGGACAGCAAGTACCAGGCGATCCTGCCGCTCCGCGGAAAGATCCTCAACGTCGAGCGCGCGCGCTTCGACCGAATGCTGTCGTCGCGCGAGATCGGAACCATCATCCAGGCGCTCGGCACCGGCATCGGCCGCGAGGAATTCAGCCTCGAGAAATTGCGCTACCACAAGATCGTCATCATGACCGACGCCGACGTCGACGGCGCCCACATCCGCACTTTGCTGCTGACCTTTTTCTACCGCCAGATGCCCGAGCTGATCGAGGCCGGCCATCTCTTCATCGCCCAGCCGCCGCTCTACAAGGTCAGCCGCGGGCGCTCCGAAGTCTACCTCAAGGACGATAGCGCGCTCGACGAATATCTGGTCGACGTCGGGCTCGACGGACTGGTCCTCGAAGGCCCCGACAGCCAGCGCAGCGGCGCCGATTTGCGCAGCCTGGTCGACCACGCGCGCCGCGTGCGGACCCTGATGGCCTACGTGCAGCGCAAATATGACCCGGCGCTGGTCGAGGCGCTGGCGATCAACGGCGCATTGAAGCCGACACTGGATGGCGGCGGCCGCAAGTCGGCGATCGCCAAGGTCGCCGAGTGGCTCGATGCCGCCGACCCGGAAGCCGGCTGGAGCGGCGAAGTCGCGGCCGAGGGCGGTTACCTCCTCAAACGGCTGTGGCGCGGAGTCACCGACGCGCACGTCATCGAAAAGGGATTCCTGGTCTCGGCCGAGGCGCGCAAGCTCCACGCGCTGACAGCGGAGCAATTGCCCGCCTATTCCGGCCCGTCGACCCTGCGCGTGCACAAGAAGGGCGCTGCACCCGCGCCCGAGGCGGCTCCGACGTCCGAGCCGCTCGATGGCGAGAATGCGGATGATGCGGCCGAGGCCGCCGAAGCGATCGAGGCCGAAAGCACCCGCAAGACGATTCCGATTTCCCGCCCGTCCGAGCTACTCGATGCGGTGCTCGCCGCCGGCCGCAGGGGCCTCTCGATCTCGCGCTACAAGGGCCTGGGCGAAATGAACCCCGAGCAGCTTTGGGAGACGACGCTCGACCCGGCTATCCGCTCCTTGCTCCGGGTCGAGGTCGCCCAGGCCGACGTCGCCGACGAAATCTTCACCCGGCTGATGGGCGACGTCGTCGAGCCCCGCCGCGAATTCATCCAGGAGAACGCGCTGAGCGTGGCTAATCTCGACGTTTGAGCATAGCGTGAATATTGGCGGCAGTGTGACCACTCCGCCGAGCATCACCGTCGCCAGCTACAATATGCGCAAAGCGATCGGCACCGACCGGCGGCGCGACCCGTTGCGGGTGCTCGACGTGCTGCACGAAATCAGCGCCGACGTGGTTGCGCTGCAGGAGGCCGACAAGCGGTTCGGCGGTCGCGCGTCGGCGGTGCCGCACGAGCTGATCGACGAGCACGGGCTCTACAAGCCGGTGCAATTCGGGCTCCGCCACCGGCGAACGCTCGAGCGGATTCCGGGCGGCCTCGGCGACAAGGCCGAAAAGCTGATCAAGCTCAGAACCCGCAACATCGGCTGGCACGGCAACGCATTGCTGGTGAAGCGGCACATCGGGGTGCTTGACGTCTCGGCGATCGACCTGCCGACGCTCGAGCCGCGCGGGGCGGTGATGGCCGAGCTCTTGATCGGCGATCGGCCGCTGCGCGTCATTGGCATGCACCTCGACCTCAGTGGGCTGTGGCGGCGGCGTCAGATGCGCGCAATTCTCCACGCGATCGCGGCGCGCGTGCACAAGATGCCGACGGTGCTGATGGGCGACACCAACGACTGGCGCGAGGTCAATGGCTGCCTCAAGGAGATCGGCCCCCACTATCAGGTCGCGCCGACCGGCCCGAGCTTCCATTCGCGCCGCCCGGTCGCCTGCCTCGACCGGATCATCGTCCACAATGATTTGCGGATCGAAGCGGCTGGAGTGCACCTGAGCCCCGCGGCCAAGCGCGCGTCCGATCACCTTCCGGTCTGGGCGCGGATTTCGGTCTAACGCCCGCTGATCTTGCGCTCGCGCCGCCGCTGGATCGACGAGCCGATGCCCATGGCCTCGCGGTACTTGGCGACCGTCCGCCGGGCGACATCGAGGCCGCGCTCCTTGAGCAAGTCGACCAGAGTGTCGTCGCTGAGGATCTCGCTTTCTTGCCCAATCAGCTCGCCGATCGCCGCCTTGACCGCTCCCGCCGCGGCGCCCTCGCCGCCTTCGTCGCTCGAACCGACACCCGACGAAAAGAAATATTTGAGCTCGTAGAGCCCCCGGTCGCACAGCATGTACTTGTTCGAGGTGACTCGGCTGATCGTCGATTCGTGCATCTCGATCGCCTCGCCGACTTCGCGCAAGGTGAGCGGCTTCAAGCCGTGGACTCCGCGCTCGAAGAAGCCCTGCTGCCGCTTGACGATCTCCGACACCACTTTGACGATCGTCCGGGCGCGCTGGTCGAGCGCTTTCACCAGCCAGTTGGCGGTGGTCAGGCACTCGCTGAGCCAGGCCTTCGACGCCTTGTCGTGCGGGCCGCTTCGAAGTTCCTGGTAATAGCGCCGGTTGACCAGCAGCCGCGGCAGGGTCGCGCCGTTCAGTTCGACCGCATAGCCGTGCGCGGTGCGCCGGACGAACACGTCGGGGGTGACGCTGTCGCTGCCTTCGTTGGAAAAGCGGCAGCCGGGCTTGGGGTCGTAGGCGCGCAGCTCGCGGACCATGTCGGCCAGGTCCTCGTCGTCGACTCCGCAGATCCGCTTGAGCGCCGCCATCTGACCGCGCGACAGCAATTCGAGATTGTCGATCAGCCGCGCCATCGCCGGGTCGTAGCGGTCGGCCGCCTTGGCCTGCAGCGCCAGGCATTCGGCGAGGTTGCGGGCGCCGACCCCGGGCGGGTCGAGGTCGTGGACGATGGCCAGCGCCTGCTCCGCGTCAGCCCGCGACACTCCATGGTCGGTGGCGATGTCGGCCAGCGGCACGGTCAGATAACCGGTCGCGTCGAGCAGCTCGGCGATCGCCCGGGCGAGATCGCCCTCGCCGCCGCCGAGCCCATGCAGTTGCGAGAGCAGATGCTCCGAGAGCGATGCCTCCCCGGCCTCGAGCCGGTCGAAGTCGAAGCCCTCGTCGCTGCCGCCGCTCGACCCGCCGACATCGGCGTAGCTGTCGGTCTCCATAGCCTGCTCGTTCCAGTCGATGTCGAGCGGCTGGTCGTCGCTCGCCCCCAGCGCCGCGATCAGCTCGTCGGCGCCCGGATCGGGCGGCGCTTCATTGCCCCCCGAATCGCCCGCGGAATCGGCCTCGAAGGAAACCGGCGCAGCGACCGGCGCTTCGCCTTCCTCCTCGCCGCCGATCGACTCGATCAGCGGGTTCTTCGACATTTCCTCGGCGATGAACGCTTCCAGCTCGAGGTTGCTGAGCTGCAGCAGCTTGATCGCCTGGGTCAGCTGGGGGGTGAGGACCAGCGACTGGCTTTGGCGGATGTCGAGGCGCGGGCCGAGCCCCATGGCTGCGCCGCCTAAAGCGCGAAGCTCTCGCCGAGGTAGAGCCGGCGGACCTCATGGTCGGCGACCAATGCCTGCGGCGTGCCCTGGAACAGCACCTGGCCATCGTAGATGATGCAGGCGCGGTCGACGATGTCGAGCGTCTCGCGGACATTGTGATCGGTGATCAGGACGCCGATTCCGCGCTGTTTCAGCTCGCGCACCAGGTCACGGATGTCGGTGATCGAGATCGGGTCGATTCCGGCGAACGGCTCGTCGAGGAGCATGATCGACGGGTCGGCGGCCAGTGACCGGGCGATCTCGCAGCGCCGCCGCTCGCCCCCCGACAGCGACAGCGCCGACGAATCGCGCAAGTCCGTGAGGCCGAATTCGCCGAGCAGCTTCTCGAGCCGAGCCATGCGCGCTCCGCGGTCGGGCTCGGAGACCTCGAGCACGGCGAGGATGTTCTGCTCGACGGTGAGGCCGCGGAAGATCGAGGTTTCCTGCGGCAGATAGCCGATGCCGAGGATCGCCCGCCGGTACATCGGCAGCTCGGTAATCTCCTGCCCGTCGAGGAAGATGCGGCCGCTGTCGGGCTTCACCAGCCCCATGATCGAATAAAAGCAGGTCGTCTTGCCGGCGCCGTTGGGGCCGAGCAATCCAACGACCTCGCCGCGCGAGACGGACAGCGACACGTCGTGAAGCACCGCCCGGCGGTCGTAGGCCTTGGCGATCGAGCGGACGTCGAGCCCCGCCGCCGATTCACCCTGCGGCGCCGTTGCCGCCTCGGCCGCCGTTCGAGCGAAGGTTGCCGCCTCGTTCATGGCGGGCCTCAGCGGTCCCGCTGCGGAACCGTGAAGCGGCCGGTCACCCGCCCGCCGCTCTGGCCGACTCCGGGCGCTCCGCCGTCGATCACCGCCCGCCCGGTTTCGAGGTCGATGACCAGCCGCGAGCCCATCACCTGCGATCCGGCGCGCCGGAGTTGCACCGCCCCGATCAAAGTGATCAGTTTCTTGTCGAGGTCGTAGATGGCGAAATTGCCGCGCGCGGTCTCGGACGGGCTGCGGACGACGACTCCGCCGGCCGCGTCGAGTCGGCGGATCTGGATCCCGCCGCCGCTCGAATAGGCGACCGTCAGCCGCTCGGTGTCGAGCGACAGCGACGCTTGGCGGACCCGGACGTTGCCGGCGAAGATCGCTCTATCGGCGCGGTCCTGGACCTCGATGCGGTCGGCGGCGACGTCGATCGGTGCGTTGCTGTCGTGCCCGCGGAGCGCCGAAACCGGGTCCCTTGACTGGGCAAGGGCGCCCTGAGCGAGGGCGCCGCCGGCGAGGGCGGCCGCCGCACAGATCAGGAAGGCGTTCCGTCGCATGGCGATCATCTGACCGCCCCCTGGACGATTTTCAAGCGAGCGCCGTGGAGCACGACCTTGCGCTCGCCGAGGTCGGCGCTGAGGCTGTTGGCCCGAAACTGGCCGAGCCGCATGGCGCCCGCGACCGGCCCCGTGTTCGTCAGCCGCCGCTGCTTCAGGTCGACCAGCACGTCGCGGGTCTCGAGCCGATAGCCGTCGGGCCCGACGACCCGCACCGGCCCGCTGATGGCGACCTTCTGGGCATCGAGATCGTAGCGGGCGAGGTTGGCGAGGATCACCAGCGGCCCTTGCGCAAGGCCGAGCCGAGCCGTCATCCCGTTGATGTCGACGACCGGAACATCGGAGCTGCGCTGGATCGCGGACGCGGCCTCGATCGAGAATTTCTGGCCACGATTGTCTTCGCCGACGTAGCGCGCCGCCTCGACCCGCATCCGCTCGGGCGCGTTGTCGACCTGGTTCTTGTCGAGGATGAAGCTAGCGTCGCCCTCTTTGTCGAGCGGAGCGAAGGCGAGGATCGCGATCAGCACCCCGACCGCGCTCGGCAAAGCGATCTTGGCGAACCGCACCAGCCGGTCGTGGCTGCTGCCCGGCACCGCCCAATGCTGGCGGAACAGGCGCTCGCGGGCGGCGGCCTCAGTCATGCCGGGCTTCAGACATATCGCGTCTCAGCCATCATGCGCGAACACGTCCTGCTCGGCCCAGCCGGCGAGGTCGACCAGCGCCCGGTGGGGGAGGAAATCGAAGCAGGCCTGGGCGAGCTCCATCCGGTTCTCGCGCACCAGCCGCTCGTCGAGCTTGTCCTTCAACTGGTGGAGGAAGCGCACGTCGCTGGCCGCATAGTCGCGCTGAGCGTCGCTCAGCTCATCGGCGCCCCAGTCGCTGGTCTGCTGCTGCTTGGAAATCTCGATGCACAGCAGTTCCTTGACCAGATCCTTGAGTCCGTGGCGATCGGTGTAGGTGCGCACCAGCCGCGAGGCGGTGCGGGTGCAATAGAGCGGCGCGGCGATGATCCCGAGGTAGGCGCGCATCGTGGCGATGTCGAAGCGCGCGAAATGGTAGAGTTTCAGCCGGTTGGGATCGCCGAGCAGGGCTTTCAAATTGGGCGCCGAATAGTTGCTGCTCTGGGCGAAGCGGATCAAATGCTCGTCGCCCTTGCCGTCGGCAAGCTGGACCAGGCACAGTCGGTCGCGGCCCGGCATCAGGCCCATCGCCTCGGTGTCAACGGCGATCGGCCCGTCCGCAAAGGCGACGTCGGCGGGCAGGTCCTCCTCGTGCAGATGGATGGTCATTTCCGTCGTCCTCAACCGTTCGTCATCGCCGCCACGCGCACACCGCAAGCGACACTCTAGTCGCTGTTGCGCTGCGGTTGCCACCCCTAGACCCATTGAGTCACTAGAGAAGGCGTTGTTTTTCCTGTAAGGCCGTGAACGGTGCGTGAGCAGGACGCGCCGCGACCGGTTGCGCCTGTGGGCCCAGCGCGTTGGTTTTGATGGTTACGGGCACAAGGAAGTTTGGACGGGCATGGGTTTCGATAAAGGGCGTAAAGGCGACCGGGGCGGTCGCGGGCGAGATAAGCGCGACGACATTTTCGCAGAAGAGAGTTCAGGTGGGGACCGAGGCGGCTTTGCCGATCGCGGCTTTAGCGGCGGTCCCCCCGCCCGCAGCTACGGCGGCGGTGGCGGCGGTGGCTACGGCGGCGGTGATCGCGGCGGCGGCGGCGGTTACGGCGGCGGCGGCGGTGGATTTCGCGGCGGCGGTGGCGGTGGCGGCGGCTTTCGCGGCGGTGGTGCCGGCGGCGGCGGCGCTGGGGGCGGAATGCCTCCCCAGGTCGTCGGCGAAGGCAAGGGCGTCGTCAAATTCTTCAACCCGCAAAAGGGCTTCGGCTTTGTCGTCCGCGATGATGGCGGCGAAGATGTGTTCGTTCACATCTCCGCGGTCGAGCAGGCGGGCCTCACCGACCTCGCCGACGGTCAGCCGCTGGAGTTCACGCTCGTCGACCGCGGCGGCCGAATCTCGGCGACCAACCTTCGAATCGAGGGCGAGCCGATGGAAGTCGTTCGCACTGGCGGTGGCGGTGGTGGTGGCTACGGCGATCGAGCCGGCGCACCCGGCGGCGCCGGTGGCGATCGCGGCGGCCCGCAGCGCCAGCTGACCGGCGAGAAAGCCAGCGGCACGGTCAAGTTCTTCAACGCGATGAAAGGCTTCGGCTTCATCCAGCGCGACGACGGACAGCCCGATGCGTTCGTCCACATCTCGGCCGTCGAGCGCGCCGGGATGCCGACTCTCAACGAGGGCGACCGGCTGGAGTTCGAGATCGAGGTCGACCGCCGCGGCAAATATGCGGCGGTGAACCTGACTCCGGGCCAGTAAACCAGACAAGAACGGGGCAAGCGCCCGTCCGGCAATGCGTCGGGCGGGCGCTTTCTTGTTGCGCTCAGCGCATCGCGACCGGCTTGCCCCGTGTCATCACATAGCCGACCCGGGTGAGCGCGGCGGCGTCCGCCAGCGGGTCGCCGTCGACCGCGATCAGATCGGCCGATTTGCCGGGCTCCAGAGTCCCAACCTCGCTGGCCAAGCCCAGCAGCTCGGCGGCGCCCGTCGTCGCCGAGACCAGCACCTCGCGCGGG
>JBPCQE010000112.1:0-4856 GCA_050998435.1 Sphingomicrobium sp.
AGCCCGAGCTGGTCCGTTTCAGCGCCGGCGACGAGGCGCACAAGCAGTGGCTTGCCTGGTCGGAGCCACGCCCACGCAAGGGCGTCGAGCTCGACCTCGGCCCGTGCGTCAAGGCGGTGCGCGAGAAGCTCCCGGACAATGCGATCGTCTGCAACGGCGCCGGCAATTTCTCCGGCTGGGTGCACCGCTACTGGCATTACGGCTGCATGCCGACCCAGCTCGCTCCGACCAGCGGGACGATGGGTTACGGTCTGCCCGCGTCGGTCGCCGCGGCGCTGCGCTTCCAGGATCGCCCGGTGGTCTGCTTTTCGGGCGACGGGGATTTCCTGATGAACGGCCAGGAGCTGGCGACCGCGGCCGCCCGCGGGCTCGACCTGCTGGTGATCCTGATCGACAATTCCAGCTACGGCACGATCCGAATGCACCAGGAGCGCGATTATCCCGGGCGCGTATCGGGGACGGACCTGTCAAACCCGGACTTCGCCGCGCTCGCAAGGGCTTACGGCGGCTGGGCGGAAACGGTCGAGCGGACCGAGGAATTCGGCCCCGCGCTCGGCCGGGCTATGCAGGAAAAAGGCATACGCCTCCTCCACCTCAAGACCGACGTCGAGCAGATCAGCAACCAGACGACCGTCTCAAAATTGCGGCAGCGAGACTGACTGCGGCGCAACGGCTCGAGCGATCGAACAAATCCTGGTTGATGCGCTCGTCGGCGCCGCCACGCGGTCCCGCCACGGCTGTGGGTATTTTGAGGAGGTTCTTGCCCATCGGTGAGGCATCGGTTCCGATCAGCGGAACAAGGTCCTCCACGCGTTCTCGAAAACTTCCATCCTCTACGCGCCGACGAACTCCCATGGTCTTCACCCGAAGGCCCCGTGCCCAACTCCGAGTACGATTAACTGTCTGAATTGTTCGACAAACTTGGCCCGTTTTGGATTGTCAAATGTTAGTAATGGTCCCCTTGGCCTCGCGCGGAGAGGAAGACGCTTAACCCCATATGGACCGGTCTCTTGCTCTCCGGGCCGCCGTTCGCCCGGCAGCGCCGATCAATTAGCCAAGAAGCTCAAGACCGCGGTCCGGAATCCGTGAACCCTTGCTCGCCGATCAGCGGGACGAAGCGCACGCCGCCGAGATTTTCGCGCTCGGTGCTGCCGTCGGCAAGCCTGGTCAGCTTGACCAGTGTCTGCGCCCACGCCTGGCTCCCGACCGGCATCACCAGCCGCCCGCCCTCGACCAGCTGGTCGCCCAGGGGCTGCGGGACATGGCTGCCGCTCGCCGCCGCGAGGATCGCGTCATAGGGCGCCCCGTCCGGCCAGCCGCGCGTGCCGTCCCCCTCGACGATCGTCACATTGCCGTAGCCGAGCCGAGCCATGCGCTCGGTCGCAATCGCAGCCAGCTCGGGCTTGCGCTCGATCGCGGTCACTTCAGCAGCGATCCGGCTCATCACCGCCGCGGCATAACCGGAGCCCGCTCCGACCTCGAGAACCCGATCGCCGAGCTTGATGCCGGCCGCCTCGATCATCAGCGCGACGATGTAAGGCTGGGAGATCGTTTGCCCGGCCTCGATCGGCAGCGGGTAGTCGCCATAGGCTCGTTCGCCATGACTCGCGGACACGAACAATTCGCGCGGCACCTGGCGCAATGCATCGAGCAGCCTGGGATCGCGAATCCCGCGCGCGGCGATCTGCCGCTCGACCATCCGCTCGCGAAGCTCGGCGAAGTCTGTCATGTGCGTCGCCTCGCCATTACCAACCTGCGGGCACGAAGGGCGTTCCAATGGCCAGCACCGACACGACCTTCGCCGGATCGATTCCAGGCATCTACGACCGGTACATGGTGCCGCTGCTGTTCGAGCCCTACGCCGAGATTGTCGCCGAGCGGGCAAAGGCGCTGCAGCCGAGGCGAATCCTCGAGACCGCCGCCGGCACCGGGGCCGTGACGCAGGCTCTGTGTCGAGCCTTGCCGGACTCTGAAATTGTCGCCACCGATCTCAACCAGCCGATGCTGGACGTTGCCGCGAGCCGCACCGGTTCGGACAAGGTGAGCTTTGCGCAGGCGGACGCCGAGGCGCTGCCGTTCGGGGACGGCGACTTCGACCTCGTCGTGTGCCAGTTCGGAATCATGTTCGTGCCGGACAAGGTCAAGGCGAACGCCGAGGCGCGGCGCGTGCTTGGTCCGGGAGGGCGCTACATCCTAGTCATTTGGGACCGGGTCGAGCGGAACCTAGCGACCAGGGTCGTCGGCGAAGCCGTCGCGCGATTGTTCCCCGAGGATGCGGCGAGCTTCTATGAACGCATTCCCTTCCGCTATCACGATCCGGCAGTCATCGAGCGGGACCTGCTCGCCGCCGGTTTCAATGACATCGAGTTCGAGACGGTCGAGCTACGCAGCCGGGCCCTGTCGGCCGCCGCGGCCGCGAAGGGCCTGTGCCAAGGCAGCCCGATGCGCACCGAGATCGAGAAGCACGGCCCGGACGCGCTCAAGCGCGCCACCGACACCGCGGAACAGGCGCTGCGCCGGTTCGAAGGGCCGGACGGACTCGATGCGCCGATGTCGGCGCACGTCGTCGTCGCGACTAAATAATCCCCGCCAGCGGACTGCTCGGGTCGGCGTAGAGCCGCTTGGGCATCCGTCCCGCGAGGTAGGCCAGCCGCCCCGCCTCGACCGCGGCCTTCATCGCGCGGGCCATCAGCACCGGGTCCTTGGCCTCGGCGATCGCGGTGTTCATCAGCACTCCGTCGCAGCCGAGCTCCATCGCCTCGGCGGCGTCGCTCGCCGTGCCGACCCCGGCGTCGACCAGCACCGGCACCGTGGCGCCCTCGACGATCAGCCGGATGGTGACCAGATTCTGCAGGCCGAGGCCCGAGCCGATCGGAGCGCCCAGCGGCATGATCGCCACCGCGCCCGCGTTCTCGAGCCGCTTGGCGGCGATGGGGTCGTCGGCGCAGTAGACCATCGGCTCGAAGCCTTCGTTGGCGAGAATCTCGGTCGCCCGAAGCGTCTCGAGCATGTCGGGGTAGAGCGTCTTCGCCTCACCCAGCACCTCGAGCTTGACGAGGCTCCAGCCGCCCGCCTCGCGCGCCAGGCGCAAAGTCCGCACCGCCTCGTCGCCGGTGAAGCAGCCGGCGGTGTTGGGCAAATAGGTGACCCGCTTGGGATCGATGAAGTCGGTCAGCATCGGCTGGTTGGGGTCGGCGATGTTGACCCGCCGCACCGCGACGGTGACGATCTCGGCCCCCGACGCCTCGACCGCGGCGGCATTCTCCTCGAAGCTCTTGTACTTGCCGGTGCCGACGATCAGCCGCGAGGTGAAGGTCCGCCCGGCGACCGTCCAGCTGTCGGTGTCGATGCTTGGGCGCGCGGTCACTCAGCCGCCTCCGACGAAATGAACGACTTCAAATTGGTCGCCGTCCTCGACCCGTACGTCGGCAAGGCTCGAGCGCGGCACCACCTCGAGGTTGCGCTCGACCGCGACCCGCTGCGGATCGAGCCCGAGCTCGGCCAGCATCGCGGCGATGCTGAGCCCGGCGGGCACTCGCCGCTCCTCGCCGTTGACTCGGATCGCGAGGCTTTGTTGGGCATCGATCGTCATTGACAAACGGCAGATAGGAAGGTCCACGGCCAAGCGCAAACGACTGGCCGGAATGAACGAGGGGACTTTTGCCAATGGCCGAACCCGGCAAGCCTGTCCGAAGCAAGGCCCAGGAGGCCGAAGCCGATGACGGGTCGATGCGGATCGACGCCAAGCTGGTCAGCGAGCTCGCCCAGCTGCTGACCGACAACGACTTAAGCGAGATCGAGGTCGCCGACGGCGCCCGCCGAATCAAGGTGAGGCGCGGCTTCGCTCCGGCCGCGGAGAACCCCCGGGATGCCGCCGCCGCGTCGAAATCCGCCGCTCCGCCCGCCGCGCCCGCCGAGGAGGTTTCCGGCGAGAGCGTCACGTCGCCGATGGTCGGCACCGCCTTCCTTTCGCCCGAGCCCGGGGCGGAGCCGTTCATCAATGTCGGCGATGCGGTCAAGGCGGGCGATACCTTGCTGATCATCGAGGCGATGAAGGTGATGAACCCGATCACCGCGCCGAGCGGCGGAGTGATCAAGAAGATCCTCGTCGCCGATGCCCAGCCCGTCGAGTTCGATCAGCCCCTGGTCGTCCTGGGCTAGGCGATGCCGATCCAGAAACTGCTGATTGCCAATCGCGGCGAAATCGCGCTTCGAATCCATCGCGCGTGCCACGAGATGGGCATCCGGACCGTCGCCGTGCACTCGACCGCGGACGCCGACGCGATGCACGTTCGCCTCGCCGACGAAACGGTCTGCATCGGACCGCCGCCGGCGAGCGAAAGCTACCTCAACATCCCCAACATCATCTCGGCCGCCGAAGTGGTTCATGCCGACGCGATCCACCCGGGCTACGGCTTCCTGTCGGAGAACGCCCAGTTCGCGGAGATCGTCGAGCTCCACAACATCATCTGGGTCGGCCCCAAGCCCGAGCACATCTCGATCATGGGCGACAAGATCGAGGCCAAGCGCACCGCCGCCAGGCTCGGCTTGCCGCTGGTGCCCGGCTCCGACGGGCCGCTCGACAGCATTGCCAATGCCCGCAAGGTGGCCAAAAAGGTCGGCTACCCGGTGCTGATCAAGGCCGCGTCGGGCGGCGGCGGGCGCGGCATGCAGGTCGTCACCGCCGAGGAACAGCTCGAAGGCCTGATGAGCCAGGCCTCGTCGGAAGCCCGCGCGGCGTTCGGCGACGACACCATCTATCTCGAGAATTATCTCGCCGACCCGCGGCACATCGAATTCCAGGTGTTCGGCGACGGCGAGGGCAATGCGGTCCACATCGGCGAGCGCGATTGCTC
>JBPCQE010000116.1:0-3439 GCA_050998435.1 Sphingomicrobium sp.
GGGCGGGCCGGTCAGCGGGATCATCGCGCCCGACAGCAAGACGCGCATGCGGCTGGTCGCGGCGACCGCTCCGCCGGGGCTCGAGCCGAGCGCACCGCCGTCGATCGACCAGATCCCCAACAACCACCGCTCCTACGCGCTGCAATGGTTCCTGTTCGCACTGCTCGCGCTCGCCATCTACATCCTCGCTCTGCGCAAGAAATTGAAGGACGAGGAAGCCAAGGCATGACCGCCGAGCTCCACCGCCTGGCGAACGGCCTGTCGGTCGCGCTCGACCCGCTTCCCGGCGCGGAGTCGGTGGCGCTCGGTCTCTACGCCAAAGTCGGCTCGCGGTCCGAGCCCGAGCCGCTGTCCGGCCTCGCTCACCTCGTCGAGCATATGGTGTTCAAGGGCGCCGGCAGCCGCGACACGCGCTCGCTGGCCGAGGCGATCGAGGATGTCGGCGGCCACCTCAACGCCTGGACGTCGCGCGACCAGACGGCGTTTCACGGCCGCGCTTTGGCCAAGGACCTGCCCTTGGTTGCCGAGC
Organism: Sphingomicrobium sp.; assembly: GCA_050998435.1. Taxonomy (GTDB): domain Bacteria; phylum Pseudomonadota; class Alphaproteobacteria; order Sphingomonadales; family Sphingomonadaceae; genus Sphingomicrobium. The sequence continues at coordinate 530 of JBPCQE010000116.1, forward strand.
TGATCGCCGACCTGGTCCGGGCGCCCCACTTCGACGAGGGGCACCTGGAACGCGAAAAGCAGGTGATCCTGTCGGAGCTTGGCGAGTGCGTCGATTCGCCCGACGATGTGGTCCACGACCATCTGTTCGAAGCGGCGTTCGACGGGCAGGCGATCGGCCGCTCGGTTCTGGGCCGAGCGGAGACGGTGCGCGCCATCGGCCGCGGCGATTGCCTGGGGTGGCTAAATGAGCAGTTCGTCCCGTCGCGGCTGATCCTCGCCGCCAGCGGCAAGGTAGACGGCGACGCGCTGCTCGGACTCGCCGAGCGGTTGTTCGGGGACATGGAATCGAAGCCCGAGCCGGCGATCGAACCGGCGCGGTTCACGGGCGGAGTGCGCAACGACCGCCGGGTCTTCGAGCAGGCGCACTGGTGCCTTGCGCTGCCGGGGCCGCCAAGCGCCGACCCGCAAGTCCCGGCGCTGTCGATCTTCGTCCAGGCATTGGGCGGCGGGACCTCGTCGCGGCTGTTCCAGGAGCTGCGCGAGGAGCGCGGCCTCGCTTATTCGATCTACGCGTGGAACCAGGGCTTCGCCGACACCGGGCTGGTCGGAATCGGCTGCGCCGCCGAGCGGGCCCGAGCCGCGGAATCGATCGCGCTGACGCGCGAGGTGCTCGTCCAGGCCGCCGAGACCTTGAGCGAAGCGGAGGTCCAGCGGGCGCGGGCGCAGATCGAGGCCGGGTTGCTGATGAGCCAGGAGATGGCCCAGGGCCGCTCCGACCATATCGCCCGCTCGGTCGAGATCTTCGGCCGGATCGTTGCGATCGACGAACTGGTCGAGCAGCTGCGAGCGGTCGACGCGGCCGCGGCTCGAGCGGCCGGCGCGACGCTGCTCGACGGGCCGGTCGCGGTCGCATCGGTGGGAGCGAAGCTGGCGCTCGCCGCGTGAGCCCGCTGGTCACCCTCATTGCCGAGCCGTGGGAAGATTGGGGGCTGGTCGACAGCGGCGGCGGCCGCAAGCTCGAACGCTACGGACCGGTCACGGTGGTTCGACCCGAGCCGCAGGCGATGTGGGCGGCCGCGAACGCCGATTGGGACCCGGACGCGACCTTCGTCCCCGGCTCCGACGAGGAGGGCGGCGGGCGCTGGGTTGAGCATCGGCCAGTGCCGCGCGAGTGGGAATTGGCGCGCGGACCGGTCAAGTTCCACGCGTCGCTGACTCCGTTCCGTCACCTCGGCTTCTTCCCCGACATGGCGCCGCAATGGGACTGGATGCGGGAGAGGGCCAACGATACCGATGTCCTAAACCTGTTCGACTACACCGGCGTCGGCACGCTGCTGCTCAGCGACGCCGGCGCTCGGCTGGTCCACGTCGACGCGTCGAAGAAATCGGTCGAGGGCGGCAAGGCCAATGCGGCGCTGTCGGGAAAAACCGACCGGCCGATCCGCTGGATCGTCGACGACGCGCGCAAGTTCACCGCCCGCGAGGTTCGCCGCGGACGCCGCTACGACGGCATTTTGCTCGACCCGCCCAAGTTCGGCCGCGGCCCCGAAGGCGAGCTGTGGCGGCTCGAGGAGCATCTTGCCCCATTGCTCGCCGACTGCCGCGCATTGCTCGATGCCGACAGCCGTTTCCTGGTGCTGACCGTCTATGCGGTGCGAATGTCGGCGCTGGCGATCGGCGAGCTGCTCCGGCAGACTTTCGGCGACCTTGGCGGCACGGTCGAAGCCGGGGAAATGGCGGTGCGCGAGGAAGCGCGCGGGCTGCTTCTGCCGACGGCGATCTTCGCGAGGTGGTCTAGGTCCTAGACGCCCGGATTGCGGCTCCGGCGACGAACGGCGCTCCGGCGCAAAGCAGCAGCGATATGGCCGCTTCGAGCAGCAGCGCGCCCGAGCCGCCGTCTCCGCTCGCCGCCGCTCCGAAGATCAGCAGCGGCACCGCGAGCGGCAACAGCAGGATACCCGCCAATGCGCCAGCACGCGGCAGGCCGGCGGTCAGCGCCGCGACCGCGACAGCCAACGCCGCCAGCCCGGGAGTTCCGACCGCAAGCGCGACCAGCGTGTTTTGAAAACCTTCGGATCCGAGCCCGAGCAGCACTGAGCCTGGCACCGCGGCGAGCAGCAGCAAGGGCGCGAAGGTCAGCCAGTGGGCGACGATCCTGGCGATCGCGACGCTCTCCTCGGTCAGCCCGTGGAGAGCGAGCTGGTCGAGCACTCCGTCGGCGCGGTCCGGCTCGACCAGCCGCTCGATCGGCAGCAGCGCCGCGGTCAGAGCCGCGATCCACAAGGCGCCGCCGCCGATCCGCTCGAGCAATATCGCGTCCGGCCCGACCGCGAACGGCACCAGAGCCGCGACCAGCAGGAAGAAGGCGACCGGAAGCCAGGCCGCACCGCCGATCGCTCGGCGAATGTCGCGGGCAATCAGTGCGCCGATCAATGCCCGAGCTCCAGGCGCGCCCAGTCCCCGCCGAGCGTCGCATGCGAAGCCGCGAGCACCGCTCCGCCCGACGCGCGATGGCCCGCGAGGAGCGCTTCCAGCCGCTCCGATCCTTCCGAGTCGAGGCCGTTGAGCGGTTCGTCGAGCAGCCACAAATTTACGTCCGACGCAGCGACCCGCGCCAGCGTCGCGCGCTTCGCCTGGCCCGACGACAGCAGCCGCACCGGCACTTCGGCAAGGCCGCCAAGCCCCATCGAGTCCATGGCGCCGGCCAGACGGTCCATGCCGCCGCCGAGCCGCGCCCAGAACATCAGCGCCTTGCGCAGCGGCAGCTCGCGATCGAGCGCCAAAGACTCGTCCGACAGCGCCAGGGCGGTGCGCTCGACCCGCCCTGCATCCGTCCCCAGCAGGCCCGCGGCCAGCCGGATCAGGCTGGTCTTGCCGCTGCCGTTGGGGCCAGTCACGTGCAGCGCCTCGCCGGGGCCACGCCGGAGGT
>JBPCQE010000127.1:0-3525 GCA_050998435.1 Sphingomicrobium sp.
TGATCGCTCTCGAGGGCTCGCGCTACAAGCCGATCGGCGACCTGCTGACCGGCCCGACCGCGCTTGCCACCTCGGGCGACCCGGTCGCCGCGGCCAAGGTCGCGGTCGACTTCGCCAAGACCACCGAACGGTTCGAGATCGTCGGCGGAGCGATGGGCGACACGGTCCTCGACGTCAACGGCATCAAGGCGCTGGCGGCTTTGCCGTCGCTAGATGAGCTTCGATCAAAACTTGCCGCGACGCTATCCGCCCCTGCGACACAGTTCGTCCGGACGCTTGCCGAGCCGGGTGGGAGCTTCGCACGCGTCCTTCAGGCCCGCCTCGACCAGCAGGCCGCATAGTTTTTTTCATCAACGCACGACATTGGGCAGAGCCCGAAATGGAGATTGAAATGGCTGACCTGAAGAAACTTTATGACGAGTGTTCGAAACTGACCATTATTGAGATGGCCGAATTCGTGAAGATGCTCGAGGAAGGTTGGGGCGTTTCGGCGGCTGCTGCGGTCGCTTCGGCCGCCCCCGCCGCCGCGGCTGCCGCTCCGGCCGAGGAAGAGAAGACCGAGTTCGACGTGATCCTGACCGGCGACGGCGGCAAGAAGATCAACGTCATCAAGGAGGTCCGAGTGATCACCCAGCTCGGCCTCGGCGAAGCCAAGGCGCTGGTCGAAGGCGCTCCCAAGCCGATCAAGGAAGGCGTCAACAAGGAAGAGGCCGAGAAGATCAAGAAGCAGATCGAGGAGGCCGGCGGCACCGTCGAGCTGCGCTAGTTTCAGCGGGCTTCGCATTCGGGAGGGCGGCTCGGAAGGGCCGCCCTTTCCTTATGGGCCCCGCGCAATGCTTGATTCTGGCGCCCAAGGCGGCGATTTAGCATTCAAAGCGAGCCGACATCATGCGCCTGACCCAACCGTTCGTGAAGCTTCCGATCCGCTTCGACGCGGACGCCCTCGCGGCCGAGGTCAACGCGCTCCCCGCCCCGGCCTGGGTGCCGCACGCGACCGGCTTTCCGGGCAACGAAGCGGTTCGTCTGGTCACGCCTGGCGGCCAGCCCACCGACGCGTTCGAAGGCGCGATGAAGCCGACCGAGAATCTCGCCCGCTGCCCGTACATCTGCCAGGCGATGGCCGAGCTCGGCGGGGTCTGGGGCCGGAGCCGGCTGATGGGCCTCGGGGTCGGCGCCGAAGTGCCCGAGCACGTCGATTCGCACTATCACTGGCGAACGCACCTGCGGATCCACGTGCCGGCGATCACCAACCCGAAGGTTGAGTTCACCTGCGGCGGCGAGACGGTCCACATGGCCGCCGGCGAGTGCTGGGTGTTCGATAGCTTCCGCTGGCACGAGGTCCACAACCGCGGCGAGGAGCGGCGAGTCCATCTGGTGCTCGACACAGTGGTGACCGAGCGGCTGTGGGACCTGATCGACGAGGCGCAGAACGGCTCGCCCGGCGAGCCCAGGCTGCTCCGGCCCGGCGAGCGCTCGGCCGACCCGCTGATGTACGAGCAGCATAACGCGCCCAAGATCATGTCGCCGTGGGAGATCCGCGGCCATATCGCGTTCCTGGCCGGCGAGGCCGAGCGGCACCCGGCGCTCGAGCCAGTGATGAAGCGGCTCGACAAGTTCGCCGACGCGTGGGCGGCGCTTTGGGCGCAGTTCGGGGATTCGGAGCAGGGCCGGGCCGCTTATATCGAGCTCGCCAGGCGCAGCCGCCTCGACATCCATGCGCTCGGCGCGGACCAGGTGCGGCTGAAGAACGAGCTGGACCTCGCGTTCGTCCTCGACCAGCTGGTTTTCATCATGGCCGTCGCGGCGCCCGCCGCACCGCCGCTTCGAGCCGCCGGCGGACAGCGCCTGGCGTCGTGACCGGCCCGGCGGCGCCGGCCGCTTCGACCGCCTCCATCCGCGAGCGGTTCGACCGCCCGGTCTTCATTGTCAGCACTCCGCGCTCCGGCTCGACCCTGCTGTTCGAAACGCTCGCCCAGGCGCCCGGCCTGCACACGGTCGGCGGCGAAAGCCACTGGCTGATCGAGGACATCCCAGCTTTTTCGCCCGCGGCGAGCGGCTGGGGATCGAACCGCCTGACCGCGGCCGACGCGGCGCCGGCGCCGGTCGAGCTGCTCGCCCGCGCATTCTACGCCGAGCTCCGCGACCGCGACGGCGGGCCGGCCGAGGTACGAGTGCGGATGCTCGAGAAAACGCCCAAGAACGCGCTTCGAGTGCCGTTCTTCAACGCCGCCTGGCCCGACGCCTTGTTCGTGTATTTGTACCGCGAAGTCCGCGAGACCTTGTCGAGCATGATCGAGGCGTGGCTGTCGGGGGCTTTTCGAACCTATCCGCAGCTGCCCGGCTGGACCGGCCATCCCTGGTCGCTGCTGCTGGTTCCGAGCTGGCAGCAGCTCAACGGCCGGCCGCTGCCCGAAATCGTCGCCGAGCAATGGGCGATCACCACCGAAACGCTGCTCGACGACCTCGCGGCACTCCCCCGGGAGCAGCTCCGCGCTCTGGTCTACCGCGATTTCGTCGCTTCCCCGCAACCGGTCGCCGAAGCGATCGCCCAGTCGCTCGGCCTTGAGTGGGACCGGCAACTCGGGCCCTTGCCTCTATCGAAGACCACCGTTTCGCAGCCGAGGGCCGACAAATGGCGGGCGATCGAGCCGGTGATCGAGGCGGTCCTGCCGATCGTCGAGAAAGCCGATTTGAGGGCGCGCGCCTTCGTCGAGGAGCTGCAATCGAGCGCTACATAGCCCACCAAGGTGCTTTCCCCCTTTTCAAACGCTTCCAAATCACTATATCGGCTCCATCCACAAAATAACGGCTCTGCCGCACGGTGACGTGCGTCCGGAGCTTTTCCTGCCCTCCCCGGGACAGGACCCGATCGGCGCACGGGTCAAACGCATTGGGGAGGAGCAAGCGGGAAGGAGCGCTCCTTCGAAGTGGTGCACCTGCGCAGGCAGGTGCCCAGAACTGGGTTCCTGCCTTCGCAGGAACACGGGCGGCAGCGCAAGCGGCCGCCCTTAGCGCAGGGAATATCATGGCGACCAAAGCGATCGACGCACGCGCCCGCAGCACCAGCCGCGGCTCCGCATCCTCACGGCGAATCCGCAAGATCTTCGGCAACATCCACGAAATCTCGGAAATGCCGAACCTCATCGAGGTTCAGCGCGAAAGCTACGAGCAATTCCTCCGCTCCGACCCCGCGATCGGTTACGTCTCGGGGCTCGAGAAGACCCTGCGTTCGGTGTTCCCGATCCAGGACTTCGCCGGCACCGCCCATCTCGACTTCGACCGCTATGAGCTCGAGCCGCCCAAGTACGACACCGACGAGTGCCGACAGCGCGGCCTGACCTATGCCGCGCCGATGCGCGTCACGCTGCGCCTGACCAGCTTCGAGATCGATCCCGACACCGAGGCCAAGTCGGTCATCGATATCAAGGAGCAGGACGTGTACATGGGCGACATGCCGCTCATGACCATGAACGGCACCTTCATCATCAACGGCACCGAGCGGGTGATCGTCAGCCAGATGCACCG
>JBPCQE010000140.1:0-4498 GCA_050998435.1 Sphingomicrobium sp.
CTTTGTTGCGCCGCGCCGGAGCGCCGCCCATATAGGCCGCTATGGCGAACTTGCTTCCAATCCTCCCGCTGCGCGACATCGTCGTCTTCCCGCAGCGGATCGTTCCACTTTTCGTCGGCCGCGAGAAATCGGTCGCCGCCCTCGAAGCCGCGATGGCGACCGACAAGGAATTGTTCCTGGTCGCCCAGCTCGATCCGGGCGAGGACGATCCCGATCGCGACGCTTTGTACGACCTCGGAGTCGTCGCCACCGCGATGCAGCTGTTGAAGCTGCCCGACGGCACCGTCCGGGTGCTGGTCGAGGGCCTGCGCCGAGCCAAGCTGGTCGATCTGGTGGCGCGCGACGGCTACATGGCGGCGAAGGTCGAGGATGTTCCCGAGCAGGCCTCCGAAGGCCCCGAGGCCCAGGCGCTGATGCGCTCGGTGATCGACCAGTTCGAGAATTACGCCAAGCTCAACAAGCGCCTGCCGCCCGAAACCGGAATCCAGCTCGGCGAGATCGAGGATCCCTCGGTGCTCGCCGACGCGGTCGCGTCCAACCTGTCGATCAAGGTCGCCGACAAGCAGGCGCTGCTCGGCGAGCTCGACCCGGTCCGCCGGATGGAGATGGTGTTCGCCTTCATGGAGGGCGAGCTCGGAGTGCTCCAGGTCGAGAAGAAGATCCGCAGCCGGGTCAAGCGCCAGATGGAGAAGACCCAGCGCGAATATTATCTCAACGAGCAATTGAAGGCGATCCAGCGCGAGCTCGGCAACGAGAGCGAGGAGGGCGGCGACGAGCTCGCCGAGCTGGCCGTCAAGATTCGCAAGACTCGCCTGTCCAAGGAAGCCAAGAGCCGCGCCACCGCCGAGCTCAAGAAGCTGAAAGCGATGGCGCCGATGTCGGCCGAGGCGACCGTCGCGCGCAATTATCTCGACGTGTTGCTCGGCCTTCCGTGGGGCAAGAAGTCGCGGGTCAAGAAGGACATCGCCGAGGCCCAGGCGGTGCTCGACGAAGACCATTACGGGCTCGAGAAGGTCAAGGACCGGATCGTCGAATATCTCGCGGTGCAGGCGCGGACCAACAAATTGAAGGGCCCGATCCTGTGCCTGGTCGGAGCTCCGGGCGTCGGCAAGACCTCGCTCGGCCGCTCGATCGCCCGCGCCACCGGCCGCGAGTTCGTCCGCCAGTCGCTCGGCGGAGTGCGCGACGAGGCCGAAATTCGCGGCCACCGCCGGACCTATATCGGCTCGCTGCCGGGCAAGATCATCTCCAACCTCAAAAAGGCCGGGACTTCCAACCCGCTGTTCCTATTGGACGAGATCGACAAGCTCGGCACCGACTTCCGCGGCGACCCGGCCGCGGCCCTGCTCGAGGTGCTCGAGCCGGAGCAAAACTCCAAATTCCAGGACCGTTATCTGGAGATCGACTACGATCTGTCCGACGTAATGTTCGTCACCACCGCGAACTCGCTCGACATCCCCCAGGCGCTGCTCGATCGGATGGAGGTCATCCGCCTCGAAGGCTATACCGAGGACGAGAAGGTCGAGATCGCCAAGCGCCACCTGATCCCCAAGCAGATGGAGGCGCACGGCCTCAAGCCCGAGGAGCTCAACTACAGCGACGAGTCGCTGCGTGGAATCATGCGCCACTACACCCGCGAGGCCGGGGTCCGGACGCTCGAGCGGGAGCTGGCAAAGGTCGCCCGCAAGTCACTCCGCCAGATCCTCGAGGGCAAGGTGACGTCGGTCGAACTGACCGAGGACAATCTCGGCGATTTCCTCGGAGTCATCCGTTATCGCTACGGGGTCGGCGAGGAAGAGGACCAGATCGGCGCGGTCACCGGCCTTGCTTGGACCGAGGTCGGCGGCGAATTGCTGACCATCGAGGCGGTGACGGTTCCCGGCAAGGGCCAGGTCAAGACTACCGGCAAGCTCGGCGAGGTGATGCAGGAATCGATCCAGGCGGCGATGAGCTTCGTCAAGGCGCGCTCGCCCAGCTACGGGGTCAAGCCGTCGATCTTCGCCCGCAAGGACATCCACGTCCACTTGCCCGAAGGCGCGGTGCCCAAGGACGGACCGTCGGCCGGCATCGGCATGGTCGTCGCGATGATCTCGACTCTGACCGGGATCGCGGTTCGCCGCGACGTTGCGATGACCGGCGAGGTCACGCTTCGCGGCCGGGTGCTGCCAATCGGCGGCTTGAAGGAAAAGCTGCTCGCGGCGCTGCGCGGAGGGATCACCACGGTGCTGATCCCGGCCGAGAACGAAAAGGATCTGGCCGAGATTCCGGAGTCGCTGAAGGAAGTTCTGGAAATCATTCCGGTCGCTCATGTCGACGAGGTTCTGGCGCGCGCTTTGGCCGAGCCGATGCGGCCGATCGAGTGGACCGACGCCGACGAGCATGCGGCTGAACCTCCCGTTCCACCGATTCCGCCCGAAACCGGGACAGCGGTGCGCCACTAGCCTTTGACTTCGCCGCGGAGTCTTGCCTTAAAGAAACGCGTTCGACGCGGGCGAGTCTCGCGATGCGTCCGGGGAGTGGCGAGCCTATGAACAAACAGGAACTGATTGGCCATGTCGCCGATCGCGCCGGGCTCAACCGCAACGACGCAGTCCGAGCGGCGGAGACCATGCTCGATGTTATCATGTCGGCCTTGAAGCGCGGCGACGAGGTCCGCCTGGTCGGCTTCGGAAATTTCTCCGTCACCCGCCGCAAGCCCTCGACGGGGCGCAATCCGCGCACCGGCGAGCCGATCCAGATCAAGGCCAGCTCGCAGCCCAAGTTCCGCCCCGGCAAGGCCCTCAAGGACGCGGTTCAGTAGGCGCAGCCAAGGCCGGCCGCTGGACAGCTTTTGATCCGCGCCTTATCTGCCCCAGTCCGGCGAGGGCGTGGGCGCGTAGCTCAGTGGTAGAGCACTGTGTTCACACCGCAGGGGTCGCAAGTTCAATCCTTGCCGCGCCCACCACGCTTTCGCCTGACCGTTCCCGTCAGTCCGACTTTTCCAGATAGCTCGGCTGGAAGCTCGCCACCCGGCGGATCTCCGCCCAGTCGCGGAAGATGATCTCGCGGCCGCTGCGCTCGATCAGGCCCTGGCGTTGCAGGTCGGCGAGCACCCGGTTGACGTTGACCGACGTCTGGCCGGTGATGTCGGCGATCTGTTGCTGGGTGAACGGATTGATCATCCGGCCGGGCTCTTCCCCGATGCCGGTGCGCGCTGCCGTCTCGCACAGCAAATGGGCGACTCGAGCGGTCGAATCGCGCCGGCCGCAATTGACCAGCCACTCGTAACTGATCGACTCATTGCGCAGGATCTGCCGCCAAACGAAGCGGCCCAGCTCCGGATGAGCGTCGACAATGCGGTCGAAATCCTTCGCGCTGCCAATCAGGACCTCGCTCCGGACGATGCCCTGGATGCCAAAATCGGCGGGATCTGGGCTCGGCAGGATCGCTTCACCCGGAAAGCGCAGCGCGACGATCTGGCGGCGCCCGCCGCCGTCGGTCTTGTATTTGCACAGGATTCCCGAGCGAACGAACATGATCTCGCTGCGAGGGACGCCCGGCGTCCGGAACGGCCGCCGCGGGTCGACCTGGACGACCGTGTGAGGAATATTCTCGAGGAGCGTCGCGAGACGCCGATCCAGACCCGCCGCGGTAAGCGCGTCGCCAAGCGACACAGCTGGCGCCGCCGCCGAGCGTCGACTCGCCTGCATCAAATTTCTCCTCTCGCGATGATGCGCCGGGGGACGGTGTGGCGCAAGATTGCGGGTCAGTTACGGGCGTAGTTAAACAAGCTTGGCAAGCTCGCCGACTAACGCGCTGATCTGGTTTGTCGATAGGTGGATTGCCGATTTGAGGTCGGGCGGTCCGGGCCAGCCGTGGTCAGCGAGCTCCAGCCCGTTCCATTCGCGCTTGCCCGAATAGCGCGGGATGACGTGGAAATGGACGTGGGGATCGACCATCATCAGCATCAAATAATTGATCCGCTCATAGCCGCAGAAAGCGGCGAGGCCGGTCTCGATCGCTGCGATCGCGTCGGCCTGCTCGGCGAACGCCTGCCGCGGCAGCTCGCAATATGCCGTCGCATCGCTCCTGGCGGCGAGGACCAGCGATCCGAGCGTTACCTGCGCCGGGCGAACCAGCACCAGCCAATGCTCGAATTCGCGCACCAGGCTGGCCGGGTAGCCGAACTTCTCTACGGTCGCGTTGATCGGGGGCGCATTCATGCGGCTTGCTCCATTGGTGGCTCGCTTGCCTTCCCAGAGCCCCGACCTTAAGGACCGCGCGCGCCTTGGGGAACCGGATCTGGGTCTTCGGGGGCGCGCCGTGGCGATCGTAGCTCAGCTGGTTAGAGCATCGGTTTGTGGTACCGAGGGTCGCGGGTTCAAGTCCCGTCGGTCGCCCCATCGGCTGCTCTTCTCTCAAAATGGAATCCGCCCGCTCATGAACTGCCCTTGGCGCCTCCCCGACTTCGACGCGCATGAGGCGCTGCACTTCTTCCACGACCATTCGACCGGATTGA
>JBPCQE010000044.1:0-16554 GCA_050998435.1 Sphingomicrobium sp.
CCGCCTCATAGCCCTTCAACGTGTCGTCGATGACCGCGATCTCGGCCTTCAGGCCCTCGGCCATGTCGGCCGCCTTCTGGCGCTCGATCAGCGCCGCCTTGGCCAGGTCCTCGCGGTCCTTGCTCAAGGCGAGCTCGGCCTTCTCGGTCCAGCTTGCCTGGAGCTCGTCCAAACGCTTCCACGCCCGGCGCATCTCCTTGCCGTCGGCGATCGAGCGAGCCGCCGAGGCCCGGACCTCGACCAGGGTCTCCTCCATCTCGAGGATGATCATCCGGATCATCCGCGCCGGATCCTCCGAACGGTCCAATAGCTCGGTCATGTTCGCTGCGAAAATGTCCCGTGTGCGGGAGAAGATACCCATCTAGCACTCCGAAATTCAGGGCCCTGTACGCCTTTTCCTATTCAAGAGGCGTGCCAGCTCCAGGAAATTCTCGGAAACTTGCAAAAGCCGGCGGTTTTCCCTCCGTAGGCCACTGAAATTTCTTGCCAAGAGATGGGGTTTACCACCAACAGTCAGCCAGTTTTTAGTGAGAGCCTATGGAGCGGGTCAGCCAACTTGTCGGACAGAGCCTTGCGTTTCTCGATGCGGTCGAGCGCGCGAGCCGCGCCGCGCCGCTCAATCGACCGGTGCTGGTCATCGGCGAGCGCGGCACCGGCAAGGAACTGATCGCCGAGCGGCTCCACCATCTATCGCCGCGCTGGTCGGGGCCGCTGGTGACGATGAATTGCGCGGCGCTACCCGAAAATCTGATCGAGGCCGAGCTGTTTGGCCACGAAGCGGGCAGCTTCACCGGCGCTTCGAAGACCCGCCACGGCCGCTTCGAGGAGGCCGACGGCGGCACCCTGTTCCTCGACGAGCTGGCGACCCTGTCGTCGCCGGCGCAGGACCGGCTTCTGCGGGCGGTCGAATATGGCGAGGTTACCCGGATCGGCGCATCCAAGCCGATCAGCGTCGATGTGCGAATCGTCGCCGCGACCAACGAGCATCTGCCCCGGCTGGTCGAGGAAAGCCGGTTCCGCGCCGACCTGCTCGACCGGCTTTCGTTCGAGGTGGTGACCCTGCCGCCGCTGCGGGCGCGGAGCGGCGACATCCCGGTGCTCGCCGACCATTTCGGCCGGCGGATGGCGGTCGAGCTCGATTGGCCGAACTGGCCCGGCTATTCGTCGCACCTCATGGCCCAGCTCGAGGCCTATTCGTGGCCGGGCAACGTTCGCGAGCTTCGCAACGTCGTCGAACGGGCGGTCTATCGCGCCGAAGACCCCGAGCGGTCGATCTCCGAGGTTCAGTTCGACCCGTTCGAGTCGCCCTGGACTTCCACCGGCGTCCCGGCGCCCACGCCGGCTACGATCGGCGATGCTGCGGAGGGGCCGCAGCCGCCGCTTGCGTTGGTGTCGCCGAGCACCGCGGTCAACGACTTCCGCTCGGCGGTGACGGCGTATGAGCGGGCGCTGCTCGAGGAAGCGCTGGCCCGCAACCGGTTCAACCAGCGCGCGACCGCCGCCGCCCTGGGGCTCAGCTACGACCAGCTTCGCCACGCGCTCAAGCGCCACCGGCTCCAGGATACCGCCGCCTGAATTTCCTGCGCGTTTGTCGAAAGACTCGTGCGGACGGCGCAAAGAAGGAGTATGGTCTGAGGCCTCAGGACAAGGAGGCTTCGATGAAAGCATTGCTCCTTTCGGCCACGGCCATCGCGTTCTTGGCCGCAACCACACCCGTCCAGGGGGCGCGGATCTCCGTCGGCTCGACCCTCGCAAGATCGTGTTACGAAGCGGCGGAGGCCCACGACACCGGCCTGCAGGCACTGCGGGTATGCAACAGCGCTCTTACGGAAGAGGCGCTGACTCACCACGACCTCACCGGGACTCACGTCAACCGCGGCATCGTCCTGATGCTGTCGGGCAATCTCGACATGGCCGAACGGGATTACGACCGCGCCCTCGCGCTCGACCCCGCGGAGCCGGAGGCCTGGCTGAACAAGGGCATCAACGCCCTGAAGCGCGGCGACAGCCAACTCGCATTGCAGTTCGTCGAGAAGGCGATCGCCCTTCGCACCCGCAAGCCGGCGGTCGCGTTCTACATGCGCGGCATCGCCCACGAGGAAGCCGGCAATGTCCGCGCCGCCTACGCGGACCTGCAACGGGCCAGGCAGCTAGATCCGAAATGGTCGCTGCCCGTCGCCGAGCTGCAGCGCTACGAGGTGCGAACCCGGTAGCGGTAACCGGGCGGCGTCAGCTGCCGAGCGTCTGGTAGGTGGTCATCGCGTAGAGCATCGGGATCGACAGCATGGTGTTGACCCGCGACGCGACCATTGCCGTCCGCGCCGACTGCGCCTTGCGGGCGTCGTCGGCCTCGACCAGCCCGAGCGCGCGCTGCTGGTTGGGCCAGATGATCATCCAGACATTCGCGGCCATGATCAGCGCCAGCCACATGCCGATGCCGATCAGCTCGAACCCGTCCTGGAGGGTCAGCGCCTCGACGATGTAATTCTTGACCCAGGCGAGGATCGCTCCGGTGAGGACGGTGAACGCGGCGCCCCAGCGGAAATAGAACAAGGCCTTGGGGGCGATATGTTTCGACACTCCGGGCTTCAGCTCGGCGGGCACGGTCGGCATCACCGGGATCTGCACGAAGTTGAAATAGTAAAGCAGCCCGATCCACAGGATCCCGAAGAACACGTGCAGCCAGCGCAGCACCGCCTCGGCGGTCAGGATTTCGGCGTGGACCCCGGCCATCAGCGCGATCGCCAAGGCGACCCCGATCCCCAGCACCAGGTTCAGATTGTCGAACAGCTTGCCCATTTTCAGACCCCTATTTTCCGACCGCGGCCGGCTAGGCCGTTCTACGGCGAGACAGCGGCGATCCGCAAGCATCCGCGGTAACTGGCGGACCCCCTGCGCGGGCCAGCCGTTACCCATGCGACCCCTGACCGAAAGCGAGGATGCTATGCCTTTCGAGCTGCCCGACCTGCCGTACCAGAAAGACGCGCTGGCGCCGCACATGTCGGCCGAAACGCTGGAGTTCCACCACGGCAAGCACCACGCCGCTTATGTGAAAAAGACCAACCAGCTGGTCGAGGACAAAAAGCTGTCCGGGGCATCGTTGGTCGACGTCGTCCGGTCCGCGAAACGCGACAACGACGCCAAGCTGTTCAACGTCAGCGCGCAGCTGTGGAACCACAGCTTCTTCTGGCAATGCCTGGCTCCCGCCGAGGGCCAGCAGCCGAACGGCAAGCTCAAGCAAATGATCGAGGACGGCTTCGGCGGAGTCGAGCCGATGCTCGAACAGCTTGGCGACGAGGCGGCGAAACATTTCTCGAACGGCTGGGCGTGGCTGTTGCTCGACCGCAACACGCTGAGGATCGCCTCGCTGCACGATGCGGACACGCCGCTTGTCCACGACGGAATGGTGCCTCTGTTCACGCTCGATGTGTGGGAGCACGCTTACTACATCGATTACCGCAACATGCGGCCCAAGTTCGCCAAGGCGGTGCTGTCGAACATCGTCAACTGGGAGTTCGTCGCCCAGAACCTCGACGGGGGCGGCGCGGACCGTGCCGACCAGCAGCCGGCGTCCACGCGCGAAACGGAACCTACTGCTTGAGCCGATACCCCGTCCGGAAGATCCACCAGATCGCGATCATGCAGGCGACCAAAAAGGCGGCGGTCGCGGCGAGGCTGATCGCGACCGGCACGTCGGCCGTCCCGAAAAAGGTCCAGCGAAAGCCGTTGATCAGATAGACCACCGGGTTGAACAAGGTGATGCTTCGCCACGGCTCGCCGAGCATGTCGATCGAGTAAAAGGCGCCGCCGAGGAAGGTCAGCGGGGTGACGATCAGCAGCGGGATCACCTGCAGCTGCTCGAAGCCCTTGGCCCAGACTCCGACGATGAAACCGAACAGGCAAAAGGTCAGCGCGACCAGCAGCAAATACATCAGCATCAGCAACGGATGCTCGACTTGGACGTCGACGAACAAATTGGCGGTCGCGAGGATGACCAGCGCGACGATCATCGCCTTGCTCGCCGCCGCTCCGACATAGCCGAGCACGGTCTCGAACGCCGACAAGGGCGCCGACAGGATCTCGTAGATGGTGCCGGTGAAGCGCGGCATGTGGATTCCGAAGCTCGCGTTGAAGATGCTTTCGGTGAACAGCGACAGCATCATCAGCCCGGGGACGATGAAGCTGCCGTACTCGATGCCGTTGATCTCGCTCATGCGGCTGCCGATCGCGGCGCCGAAGACAACGAAATAAAGCGACGTCGTGATCACCGGCACCGCGAGCCCGGTCCACAAGGTGCGCCGGAAGCGGTGCATCTCGAACTTGTAGATCGCCCAGATCCCGCGCCAGTTCATTGCGCCGCATCCCTTTGTTCGTGGATCAGGCCGACGAAGATATCCTCGAGGCTCGATTGCTTGGTGTCGAGGTCCTTGAAGGCGATGCCGGCGTCGCGCATCGCCGACAGCAGCGACGGGATTCCGGTGCGCTCGGCCTTGGCGTTGAACTCGTAAATCAAAGTGTTGCCCTCATCGCTCAGCTGCGGCCGCCATTCGGCGAGCTCGGGCGGGACCGCGGCGAGCGGCTCGGCGAGCTGGAGGTGAAGCACCTTGCGCCCGAGCTTCTGCATCAGCGCGGACTTCTCCTCGACCAAAATCAGCTCGCCCTTGTTGATGACCCCGACCCGGTCGGCCATCTCCTCGGCTTCCTCGATGTAATGGGTGGTGAGGATGATCGTCGTGCCGCCCTCGCGAAGCCGGCGGACCAGCTCCCACATGTCGCGGCGGAGCTCGACGTCGACTCCCGCGGTGGGCTCGTCGAGGAACAATATGTCGGGCTCGTGGGCGAGCGCCTTGGCGATCATGACGCGGCGCTTCATCCCGCCCGACAGGTCCTTCAATATCTGGTTGCGCTTGTCCCACAGCGACAGGTCGCGGAGGATGCGCTCGATCTTGGCTCGGTCCGGGGCCCGCCCGAACAATTCGCGGCTGAAGCTCACCGTGCTGATCAGCGGCTCGAACACGTCCATCGTCAGCTCTTGCGGGACGAGGCCGATCCGAGTCCGCGCCTCGCGATAGTGGCGAAGCCAGTTCTTGCCGTCGACCAGCACCTCGCCGCTGGTCGGGGTGACGGTCCCGCAGACGATGTTGATCAGGGTCGTCTTGCCGGCGCCGTTCGGGCCGAGCAAAGCAAAGATCTCGCCGCGGCGAATGTCGAGGTCGATCGGCTTCAGCGCCTCGGTGCCGCTGGCATAGCATTTGCGCAGGCCGCGGATCGACAGGATCGGCTCGTTCATTCGATCGGGCTTTTCATTCGATCGGCCCCGGCTCGGCCGGCTGGGCCTCGTCGCGCGCCAGCCCGTGGCGCAGCAGCATCGGCACGTTGGCGGCGGCGAACAGGAAGGTGAGGGGGATCGCGCCCCACAGCTTGAAGCCGACCCAGAAATCGGTCGAGCTGTTGCGCCAGACGCTTTCGTTGAGCACCGCCATACCGGCGAAGAACAAGGCCCAGTTGCGGGTCAGCTTGGTCCACCCGGCGTCGTCGAGCCCCGGATAGGTGCTCCCGAGCACGGCTTTGAGAAGCGGCCGGCCGGTGGCGAGGCCGAAGGCGAGCAGCCCCGAGACGAGCAGATAATAGACCGTCGGCTTCATCTTGATGAAGGTCTCGTTGCGAAGCCAGATGGTCAGCCCGCCGAGCACGATCACCATGAAGCCGGAAAACAGCAGCAGTGGCGAGATTCGTCGAAAGCGGATCTGCGAGTAGATCATCGCCGCGATCATTGCCGCCATGAAGGCGCCGGTAGCGACGAAGATTCGCAGGACGTCCGGCACCGGCGCCAGATAATTGGTCAGGAAGAAGACCAGCAACGGGCCGAGGTCGATCAGCAGCCGCGAGCCGCCCGATGGTTCGGTCTTGTCGGTCATTCGGGCGGCAGCCCGGCGATCGCCCGCGCCACCGCCCGCGGGTCGAACGGGCGCAGGTCGTCGGCGCCTTCGCCGACCCCGATCGCGTGGATCGGCAGCCCGAACTTCTCCGCCGCGGCGACCAGGATGCCGCCGCGCGCGGTGCCGTCGAGCTTGGGCATGATGAGGCCGGTCACGCCCGCGCTGTCCCTGAACACCTCGACCTGCGCAAGGGCGTTCTGCCCGGTGGTCGCGTCGAGCACCAATAAGACATCGTGCGGAGCCTCGGGGTTGATGCGGCCGAGGACGCGGCGGATCTTCGACAATTCGTCCATCAAATGGGCCTTGTTCTGAAGCCGACCGGCGGTGTCGACGACCAGCACGTCGATGCCGGTCTCAGTCGCCTGGCGGACCCCGTCGAACACGATTCCCGCCGCGTCGCCGCCTTCCTTGCCGGCGATTACGGGCGCGCCGATGCGCTGCCCCCAGATCTGCAATTGCTCGATCGCCGCCGCGCGGAACGTGTCGCCGGCGGCCAGCAGAACGCCATAGTCCTGCTCCTGAAGCCAGTGGCCGAGCTTGCCGATGGTGGTCGTCTTGCCCGAGCCGTTGACTCCGATCACCAGCACCACGTGCGGCCGCGGGAATCCCCACACCTCAAGCGGCTTGGCGACGGGCGCGAGGATTGTTTCGATTTCCTCGGCGAGGATCGTGCGCAGCCCGCGCTCGTCCAATTGCTCGAAACGCCGCGCGGCGATCGCCTCGCGAATGCGCTTCGACGCTTCGGGGCCAAGATCTGAGGCGATCAACGCTTCCTCGATGTCGTCGAGAGTCGCGGTGTCGAGCGCCGCAGTAGAAGTCAGGCCGGTCAGATTCTCGCCCAGCCGAGCCGCCGTCTTGGTGAACCCGCCGCGAAGGCGGTCGAGCCAACTCATGCGCACACGCCCATGAGTTGGTCGCCGTCGCGGCCGGTGATGCGCGCGTCGCGGATCTGGCCGCGCTCGGCGCCCTCGACCAGCACCGGCGCGAAGCCAGCGCTGTGGCCCTTGCCCCGGCTTTCAATGAGCACGCGCTGGGTCGTGCCGACCAGGCCGTCGAGCCAGTTATTGCGCCGCGCCGCTGCTGCTTCGCGAAGCCGCGCCGCGCGCGCCTTCACGGTCTGGCGGTCCACCTGCGGCATTCGAGCGGCAGGCGTGTCGGGGCGCGGCGAGAAGGGGAAGACGTGGGCGGCGATCACGTCGCAATCGTCGAGCAACCGCAGGCTGCCGAGCGCCATGTCTTCGGTTTCGGTCGGGAAGCCGGCGATCAAATCGGCGCCGATTGTCGCGTCGGGGCGCGCGGCCTTGATCCGCTCGACCGTCCGAACCGCGTCGGCGCGCGAGTGGCGGCGCTTCATCCGCTTGAGGACGAGATCGTCGCCGGCCTGCAGCGACAGATGGAAATGCGGCATCAGCCGCGGCTCGCCGGCGATCAGGCCGAACAGCTCGTCGTCGATCTCGACGCTGTCGAGCGACGACAGCCGCAGCCGCTGGAGCCGCGGCTCGGCGTCGAGCAGCTGCCGGCACAGCCGTCCGAGCCCGCCTTGATAGTCGGTGATGTCGACACCGGTCAGGACGATCTCTTTGGCTCCGCGGTCGATCTCGCGGGCGATTGCAATCCGGATCGCATCGAACGGCAGCGACTGGCTCGGACCGCGCGCCTGCCAGATGGAGCAGAACGTGCAGCGGTGGTCGCAGCCGGTCTGGATTCCGACGAAGCTGCGAATGTGACCCTGGAAGCCGGCAGGAACGGTAAGCGGAGCGGTGAAGTCGCGGACTTGTATGCGGTCGACTTCGGGCATGGCGGCAAAGCGCTCCGGCTCGAGCTGAACCGCGCAGCCGGTGGCGAGAATCTGGGCCGATGGATGCTCGCGCCTCGCTCGGCGGATCGCCTGGCGCGTCTGGCGCACCGCTTCGCTGGTGACCGCGCAACTGTTGACGATCACCCAGTCCTCATCGTCCGGGACGAGCCGGGCCATGGCCGCGCTCTCGGCAAAGTTGAGGCGGCAGCCGAGAGTGATCGTCTCGACGCTCACCCGAATTGCTCCAGGTCGATCTCGCCCTTGAACACGTAGGTCGCGGCGCCCCGCATCCGGACCGGCTCTCCGGGTTGCCAGGCAATGACCAGCGACCCGCCCGACATCGTCACGGTCACCGGCGATTGCGCGCGCTTCGAGGCGATTGCGGCCACCCCCGCCGCGCAGGCGCCGGTGCCGCAGGCGAGCGTCAGGCCGGCGCCGCGCTCCCACGTCCGCAGCCGAATGCCGCCGCCGCCGACCTGCGCGACATTGACGTTGATCCGGTCGGGGAACGCCGGGTCGTGCTCGATCAGCGGACCGAGGCCATCGAGCGGGACCGCGCCGCCATCGTCGACGAAGAACACCAGGTGCGGGTTGCCGACGCTGAGCGCCATCGGCTTGGCGAGCTCGCCCCACGCCATCGGCAGCGCCGCCGTGTCCATCGCATATGCAAGGGGCACCTCGTCCCAGCCGAAGCGCGGCTCGCCGATCGCCACCTCGACCGCGGTCCCGTCCATCGCTCCGCCGACCACTCCGCCGCCGGTCTCTATGCTCTTAGCGCCAGTCAGCGCGACCACGCAGCGCGACGCGTTGCCGCAGCTTTCGACTTCGCCGCCGTCGTGGTTCCAGATCCGCATCCGGAGGTCGGCCGTCTCCGACGCCTCGAGCACGATCAGCTGGTCGCAGCCGATGCCGCCGTGGCGGTCGGCGAGCGTCCGCGCGAGCGCCTCCGACATCGCCAGCGGCTCGTCGCGAGCATCGAAGATCGCGAAGTCGTTGCCGAGCCCGTGCATCTTGTGAAAAATTCGTGCCATGCCGTGGCGGGCACTTAGGCAGCGCCTCCGCCCAAGTCCACTTCACCTTGACCTTTGCAGCCCCCACATCTAGGGCGCCAGCGTCGTTTTCGACACAAATCGATTGGCATGCACGCTGGCCGGCGAGGTTTCGCCCGCCGGCGCATTTTGCTTTGCGAAGCATGCCGGTCGGCGGGAGAATGGAATGTTCGACAGCCTGAGCGATCGGCTCGGCCAAGTGTTCGACAAGCTTCGCGGGCGCGGCGCGCTCAGCGAGGCCGACGTGCGCTCGGCGATGCGCGAAGTGCGCGTCGCCTTGCTCGAGGCCGACGTCGCTCTGCCGGTCGCCCGCGACTTCGTCGACCAGATCACCGAACGCGCTGTCGGCCAGGAAGTGCTGCGCTCGGTCACTCCGGGCCAGATGGTCGTCAAGATCGTCCACGACGCTCTGGTCGAGATGCTCGGCTCCGAGGCTTCGGAGCTCCGCCTCGACGTCAATCCTCCGGCGGTGATCATGATGGTCGGGCTCCAGGGCTCGGGCAAGACGACGACCACCGCCAAGCTCGGCAAGCGGCTCACCGAGCGCGAGCGCAAGAAGGTGCTGATGGCGTCGCTCGACGTCGCCCGCCCGGCGGCGCAAGAGCAGCTCGCGGTGCTCGGGCGCCAGGCGAACGTCGAGACCCTGCCGGTGGTCGCCGGGCAGCAGCCGGTCGACATCGCCAGGCGAGCGATCCAGGCGGCGAAGCTCCAGGCTTATGACGTCGTGCTGCTCGACACCGCCGGCCGCCTGCACGTCGACGATGCGCTGATGGCCGAGATGAAGGCGGTCGCCGCCGCCTCCAGCCCGACCGAAACGCTGCTGGTGGTCGACGCTCTGACCGGCCAGGACGCGGTCAACGTCGCCAAGGGCTTTGCCGGCGAGGTCGACCTGACCGGAGTCATCCTCACCCGGCTCGACGGCGATGCCCGCGGCGGCGCGGCGCTGTCGATGCGCGCGGTGACCGGCAAGCCGATCAAGTTCGCCGGCGTCGGCGAGGCGATCGACAAGCTCGAGACCTTTCATCCGGCGCGGGTCTCCGGACGGATCCTCGGCATGGGCGACGTCGTCAGCCTGGTCGAGCGCGCGGCAGAGACAATCGAGGTCGAGGAGGCGGAGAAGCTCGCGGGCAAGATGCTCAAGGGCAAGTTCGACCTCGACGACCTCCGCTCCCAGATCCAGCAGATGCAGCGCATGGGCGGGCTCGGAGCGCTCGCCTCGATGATGCCGGGATTGAACAAGATGAAGGGCGCGGCCGAGAAAGCCGCCGACGGCAAGGCGCTCATCCATCTCGAGGCGATGATGTCGTCGATGACCGCCAGGGAGCGGGCGCGGCCCGAGCTGATCAACGCCAAGCGCAAGATCCGCATCGCCAAGGGCTCCGGGACCACCGTGCAGGAGATCAACAAGCTGCTCAAAATGCACCAGGAGATGGCGAGCGTGATGAAGCGGCTGAAGAAGATGGGCGGGCTCGGCAAATTGGCCGCGATGTTCGGCAAGGGCGGCATCGAAGGGGCCCTCGGCGGGATGGCACCTGGGATGCTTCCGCCCGGCGCTCCGGGTGGCGGCGCACCCGCATTGCCGGGGCTCGGCGGCTCGCCGTTCAACCTCCCTCCCGGCTTCGACAAGTTTACAAAGAAGTAGAAGAACTCACTGACAAGGAACAGGATATGTCACTTTCCATTCGACTCACTCGCGGCGGCGCCAAGAAGCGGCCCTATTACCGGATCGTCGTCGCCGACAGCCGGGCGCCGCGCGACGGGCGCTTCATAGAAAAGCTCGGCAGCTATAATCCGTTGCTGGCCAAGGATTCGCCCGAGCGGGTGAAGCTCGACGGCGAGCGGATCTCACACTGGCTGTCGGTCGGCGCCCAGCCGTCCGACCGGGTGCTGCGCTTCCTCGACGCCGCCGGAATCCGCGAGCGCCCGGCCCGCAACAACCCGCACAAGGGCGAGCCTGGCGAGAAGGCCAAGGCCCGCGTCGAAGAGCGCGAGGGCAAGGCCACCGCCGCAGCCGAGGCCGCCGAAGCGGCTGCTGCCGCACCGGCTGTTGAGGAAGCGCCAGCCGAGGAAGCTCCAGCGACTGAGGAGACACCCGCGGCCGAGGAAGTGGTCGCCGAGGAGGCTGCTGCTGAGGAAGTCGTCGCCGAGGAAGCCGCCGCCGAGACACCGGCAGCCGAAGATGCACCGGCAGAAGAAGTCGCCGCCGAGGAAGCTGCTCCGACTGAGGGGGCTCCCGCCGAGGAGGCCGCTCCCGCCGAAGCACCGGCCGAAGAGGCGACTCCGGCCGACGAGGCGGACAACCAGGGCGAATCCTCGCCCGAGCCGGCCGAAGGCGCGGTCGAGGACGCTCCGGCCACCGAGGATTCGCCGGAACCGGCTGAGGCCGCCGCCCAAGAGGCTCCCGCGGCAGAGGAACCGGCTGAAGGAGCCGCAGTGGAGACTCCCGACGCCGTAGAGGAGACTCCGGCCGCCGACGAAGCCGAGAAGACGCAGTAGTAACTAAATCCCCTCCCCGTGATGGGGAGGGGTAGGGGTGGGGTGGAACCTTCGGAGCTTCGATGACCAACCCACCCCCACCCAACCCTCCCCCATCCAGGGGGAGGGCAGACAGAAAAATCCCGCTCGCCGCCGTCGCCGGGGCCCATGGCATCAAGGGCGAAGTGCGGCTGAAGCTGTTCAGCGATACCAGCGAGAGCCTCGCCCAGTACGCCCAGCTCTATGTTGGCGGCGCCGAGCGGCGGCTGCTCGAGGTGCGCGTTGCCGGCAAGGGCGCGATCGCCCGTTTCGAGGGCATCGCCGACCGCACCGCCGCGGAAAGCCTGCGCGGATCGCTGGTCGAGGTCGACCGCGCCGCTCTGCCGCCGCTCGGCGAGGGCGAATATTACCACGCCGACCTGATCGGCATCCCCTGCGCCGACCGCGACGGCAACCCGCTCGGTTCAGTCGTCGCGGTCGAGAATTTCGGCGGCGGCGACCTGCTCGAGGTCGAGGATGAGCGCGGCCGCCGCTCGATGATCCCGTTCACGCCCGGCATCGCCGATCTCGCCGACGGCCGGATCGTGCTCGACCCGGAGTTCCTCGCTTAGCGAAGCGGAGCCGCCGGCATCGCCGGCGAACGATCGCGGATCCATTGCGAGAAGATCCACTTCTCGCCTTTGGTCGGCGGCGCGCCGGAATGCAGTGTCAGCGGGTCGGGCGCTCCTTCCGGAGTGATGTTGGCGAAGAACAAAGCGTCACCGATGCTGCCGCGATGCGCGATACCGGCCTTTGGGAATTGCGTCTCGCCGCCTTCGAAATCGTCGTTCAAAGAGATGAGAAAGGTGGCGATGCGCTGGCCGCGGCGGACGAGGTCGGCCGCGGTCCCGGGCTGGTTGGGATCGAGGAAATCGTGGTGCGGTCGGAATTCCTGCCCGACCGCATATTGCATCACCTGGGGAGTCTCGAAAATCGGTTCGGGCAGCTTGACCGAGCGCGAGATACGCGCCCGAACCGCTTCGGTGACGACGTCCATGTCGGTGACCCGAAGCTCGATCGCGCTGTTGCTCCGGCTCGGGTCGAGCTTGCCCATGCCGCTCAGTTCGTCCCAGACCATCGCCGGCCCGAGCTTGTCGCGGACCCGGCCGATTACCCACGCGCATTCGGCCGGCGAGGCGAAACCGCGGACGACCCGGATTCGCGGGCTGTCGCAAAGCGATTCGCGCTCCGGCGCGCTCAACAGCCGGTCGACGTCGATCGAGCCTCGAAGCCCGCTCCAGTCCTCGATGGACGAGTCCGCGGGGTCCTGTGCGTTGAGCAGCCGGAGCTGGCCCTGCGCGTGCTCCGAACCGCGCTCGGCGGCGAGCTGCAGAAGGTCGAGCGCGCGCTGCCAGTTCTGCGGCCGACCGGCGCCGATCGCTTCCATCGTCGCGATCAGCGACGTCGCTTCCGGATGACCCTTTTCCGCCGCCTGCTCGGCGAGCATCGTCCCCTCGACGAACGCGGCGGGGCTGTCGGGCTTCTCGAGCAGGCTGGCAGCGCGCTGGAAATGCGCGTCCCCATCGCCGGTCGCGGCCGCGCGTTCGACTTCGGTTGGGTCGGCCATGTCCCGCTGTGCCCGATTCCACTGCCTCAAGCCAAGTGCGAACCGCCGCTAGCGCAGCTGCGGCTGCTCCTTGGCGAGGTCGTTGCGGATGGTGGTCGCGGCGACTCCGCCTTCGCCCATCGCATGGCTGATCTGGTCGAGTCCGACGACCACGTCGCCGGCCGCATAGATTCCATCGACGCTGGTTCGCTGGCGCATGTCGACGCCGATGCAGCCTTGCTCGTTGAGGCGAGCGCCGAGCATGTCGGCGAGCTGGGTGTGGCTGTCCGAGCCGAGCGCCGGGTAGACGCTGTCGAACGTATAATGGCCCTTGGCGGTGTCGACGACGATGAACTTGTCGAGCGCCGCCACCGCCTCGGCGGGACCGTCGACGCATTCGATCCGCGCCAGCTTCAGCTTCTCGCGATCCTCCGGCTCAAGATTCAGCGCGGCGTGCGGCGCGATCAGGGTTACGTCGGCGGTGAAGCTGCGCAGGAAAACCGCCTCGGCGACGCCGTGGCTATCGCTGCCGATCACTCCGACCTTCTTGTCGGTGACCTCATAGCCGTCGCAGATCGGGCAATAGCGGATCAGGCCGCGGGCGAGGGCGTCATCGTGCAAATCCTCGTCCATCGGCGGCCGGCGGTTGGTGACTCCCGTCGCCAGCAGGATGGTGCGCGCGGTCTCGGTCCCCGAGCCCCAGGTGCCGGTGAACAAGCCGCTGCCTTCGTCGCGCTCGACCTTGGTCACCCGGTCGGTGACGATCTTGGCTCCATATTTCTGCGCCTGGGCGCGCATCCGCTCGAGCAGCTCCTTGCCGGTGATTCCGTCGGGGAAACCGGCGTGGTTGTGGGTGCACGGTATCCAGCCGGCGCGGCTCTTGCCCGCGTCGACGACCAGGATGTCGAGGTGGAAGCGGGCAAGGTAAATGGCCGCGGTGAGGCCCGCCGGGCCACCGCCGACGATCAAGCAGTCGAGGGGTTTGTCCATCCGCCCCCAATGGATTGTCGTCCGGCTAGTTCCAGACTAGCCCGCCGCAATGCCGTTCGCCGCCACTGTCCTGACGCTGTACCCGGAGATGTTCCCGGGGCCGCTGGGCATGAGCATTGCCGGGCGGGCGCTGGCCGACGGACTGTGGTCGCTCGAGGCGCGCAACATCCGCGACTTCGCGGCCAACAAGCACCGTAGCGTCGACGACACTCCGGCGGGCGGAGGGGCCGGGATGGTGCTTCGCCCCGACGTGCTCTCCGCGGCGCTGGACAGCGTATCTGACGGGAGGCCGATGCTGGCCTTGACGCCGCGCGGCGCGCCGTTGGCCCAAGACCGTGTCCGCACCCTCGCTGCCGGTCCAGGCGCGATCCTGCTGTGCGGCCGTTTCGAAGGCTTCGACGAGCGGATTTTCGAGGGCCGGGACCTCGAGCCGGTCAGCATCGGCGACTATGTGCTGTCGGGCGGTGAGCTTGGCGCGATGATCCTGCTCGATGCTTGCGTTCGACTGCTCCCCGGGGTAATGGGCGCCGCCTCCAGCGGAGAGGAAGAGAGCTTCGATGCGGGGCTTCTCGAATATCCGCATTATACCCGGCCTGTGACATGGGAAGGGCGCACGATCCCCGAGGTGCTGCGGTCGGGGGATCATGCGAGGATCGCGGCGTGGCGACACGAACGCGCATCCGAAGACACACGGCTAAGGCGGCCGGACCTGATCGAGCGCCACGGGGGCGCATCGCAGGCACCGCCCTCTGGCGCGCGGCACGAAGACGAAGGTCAGGACCAATGAATCTCATCGAGACCCTCGAGCGCGAGGCCATCGACGCTCTCACTGAAATGCGCGCGATCCCCGAATTCCGCCCCGGCGACACGCTGCGCGTCGGCGTGAAAGTGGTCGAGGGCGAGCGCGCCCGGGTGCAGAATTTCGAGGGCGTTTGCATCGCCCGCTCGAACAAGGGCGTCGGCTCGAGCTTCACCGTCCGCAAGATCAGTTTCGGCGAGGGCGTCGAGCGCGTCTTCCCGCTGTACTCGCCGGCGATCGATTCGATCGAGGTCGTTCGCCGCGGCGCGGTCCGCCGGGCCAAGCTCTATTACCTGCGCGGACGGACTGGCAAGTCGGCCCGGATCGCCGAGCGCCGCGACATGCGCCCAGCCAAGGGCAGCGACGCCGCCGGCGCCAAGGCCGCCAAGCCGGAGAAGGCCAAAGGCTGATGGCGTCGGGCTATCGGGTCGCGGTGGTCGGGGCGACCGGCAATGTCGGGCGCGAAATCCTCAATATCCTCGCCGAGCGGCAGTTCCCGCTGGCCGAGATCGCCGCGGTCGCCTCTGCCCGCTCGACCGGCGACGTAGTCGACTTCGGCGAGTCCGGCGAGACTCTGAAGGTCAAGAACCTCGACCATTTCGACTTCGCCGGCTGGGACATGGCTTTGTTCGCCGCCGGATCGGAGACCAGCAAGGTCCACGTGCCGCGCGCCGCGGCGGCCGGCTGCACGGTAATCGACAACAGCTCGCTGTTCCGGATGGACCCCGATGTCCCGTTGATCGTGCCGGAAGTGAACGCCTCGGCGATCGCCGGTTTTGTGAAGAAGAACATCATCGCCAACCCCAATTGTTCGACTGCGCAGCTCGTGGTGGCGCTAAAGCCGCTGCACGACGCGGCGACAATCAAGCGCGTGGTGGTCGCGACCTATCAGTCGGTCTCCGGCGCCGGAAAGGCCGGCATGGACGAACTGTTCGAACAGTCGCGCAACATCTTCGTCGGCGATTCCAACGAGCCCGCGAAATTCCCCAAGCAGATCGCCTTCAACGTCATTCCGCAGTGCGGCGATTTCAACGACGACGGCGCGACCAGCGAGGAGTGGAAGCTGGTGGTCGAAACCAAGAAGATCCTCGATCCGGCGATCAAGCTGACCGCGACCTGTGTGCGCGTGCCGGTGTTCGTCGGCCATTCCGAGGCGGTCAACGTCGAGTTCGAGAACGAGATTTCCGCCGCCCAGGCTCGCGCCATCCTGCGCGAGGCCCCGGGCGTGATGCTGATCGATAAGCAGGAGGACGGCGGCTACGTGACCCCGGTCGAGTGCGTCGGCGACTATGCGACCTTCGTTTCCCGGGTGCGCGAGGATTCGACAGTCGAAAACGGGCTGTCGCTGTGGGTGGTCAGCGACAATTTGCGCAAGGGCGCCGCTCTCAACGCCGTCCAGATCGCCGAGTTGCTCGGCCGCAAGCATCTCCAGAAAGCGGCCTAGCTCCTCGTTAGTGCTCTCGCCAGCAGCGGCGATCCCTTCGCGGCCTGCTCGAGTATCGCCACGGCGTCGTCGATCGCGCCTCCCTGCAGCCGGATTTCCTGCTCGATCAGCTCGCGCCGAAGCGCCGGGCTGTAGTCATGTTCGAGGGCCTTGGAGTAGCGCCCCATCAGCGGCCCGCGCGCGATCTCCCGGACGCGCTCGGCGGATGACTCGAACCCGAAGAATTGTGCGAGCTGGGCCAGCGCCGACTTCATGTCGCCGAGCAGAACATCGAAGTCGGCCCATTGCACGCGCCGGTCGGCCATCGCCTCGGCGGCGGCTTCGAGCGCGGTCATTTCGCACGCCCAGGCCGCGGCCGCGAGATGTGCTGGGCTGTCGCCGGACAGGCCTCGAACTCGCTCCGACATCCGCCGAGCCCGGCTGCCGGCAAGCGCATCCAGCTCCTTGAGCGAATTCTCGCCGGCGAGGATCGAAG
>JBPCQE010000108.1:0-2821 GCA_050998435.1 Sphingomicrobium sp.
CGGGCCGAGCCGAGGCCGCGGACTGTGCCCAGCGGGGTCGCGCTTTCGCCGACGCTCACAGCAGGCCTCCAAGCACCGGCACCCAGATCAACAGGGTCAGCACCAGCGATCCGACCAGCGTCAGCAACGCGAACCGCTTGTTGGTGTCGAGCTCGAGCGCGGCGCCGGTGTCCATCACCAGATGGCGGACGCCCGACAGCAAATGCTGGAAGAAGGCCCAAGTCAGTCCGACCAGCACCACCAGTCCGAGCGGGTGCGTCGCGGCCTGGTTGAAATCGGCGTACGCGTCGGCGCTCGCGGCGATCGCCATCAGCCACCAGACGAGCAACGCCAGCCCGGCGATCGCGAGGGCCGCTCCGGTCATTCGGTGCAGGATCGAGATCAGCATGCCGGGGCCCCAACGCCAGACGGTCAGGTGAGGCGACTTCGGCCGCGATTGGGGCCGGGCGGGATCGGTGGCCATTCAGCGGGGCCTTTCTGGGTTCAGCTTGACCGGCCGGCGACGGGCGGCGCCGGCCGAGGACCGCTTAAGGCCCAGTCCGTTCGGAGGCAAGAATTCAGCTCCCCTAACCCGGTCTTAACCAATGTCGGGGCAGAAGCGGTCTCGATCGAAATTTGGCGCCAAGCGAATTGACGGAGACCCACGAATGAGCGGCGACATTGGAAATCTGCAACGCCTGACCAACGAGCAGGTGGCGGCGCGGATCGCCTCCTACGGCGACGACGGCCGCTTCGAGGCGTCGCTTCGCCAGCTGTGGAACGACGCCGGACCGGTCATCGAGGCCGCTGCGCGCAGCCACTTCGGCGACGATGTCGGATGCCTCGGAGCCAAATATTTCAGCCAGCCGATCGATGAAGCATGGGTCCGCTCGGTCGCCGACCAGGGCCTGAAGATGTTCGCCGCCAAGCGCAGCGTTCCCGAATTCACCGCCGCCCGAGCCCGCCTGGTCAGGGACGTCATCCGCGGCTTCGACGACTGCTTCGCCGGCCGCGCCGACGAGCGCATCGCGGCGATCGACACGTTCAACCGAATGATGAGCTTCAGCCTCGACATCATCCTCGCCCAGATCGCGCTCCTCGAAGCCAACGAAGCCGCCGACCAGCGCGGCCGCCAGAGCGAGCAGTTCGAACGCCGCGTCGCCGACCTGGTCCGAGCCAGCACCGAGCAGTCCAAAGTACTGACCGACCGCACCCGCGCAACTGCCGCGTCGGCCCGCGGAATGCTCGGCAAGACCAGCGAAGTCGCCGCTGCGGCCGAGCAATCGGCGGTGGCGATGCGCGAGGCGGCTCAAACCGCCGCCGGGCTGATCCGCGCGATCGAGGACGCGCGTAACGAGGTCGAGACCGCGGCGGACGTCGCGATTCGCGCCGGCGGCCAGGCCGAGCAAGCGGTCAAGGTCAGCCAGGCTCTCTCGAGCCACGTCGAGGCGATCGAATCGATACTCAGCCTGATCCGCGACATCGCCGGCCAGACCAATCTGCTCGCACTCAACGCGACCATCGAAGCGGCCCGCGCGGGCGATGCCGGCCGCGGCTTCGCGGTCGTCGCCCAGGAAGTGAAGAGCCTCGCGTCGCAGACCGCTCGGGCGACCGACGACATCACCAACAAAATCACCGCGATCCAGCAGGCGACCCGCCAGACCGTCGAGGCGAACAGCTCGATCCAGGGCACCGTCGAAGAGGTCCAGACCTCCGCCGACCGAATCCGCGAGGCGATGGAGCTCCAGGCTCAGACGGTGACCATGATCACCGCCGCCGTCGACGAGACCGCGCTTGCGGCCGACTCGATGAGTTCGACGATCGCCGCGATCCGCTCCGACACCGAGAATGTCGCCAAGGACATCGACGAGGTCGAGCACGGCTTCGGCCGCTTCAGCGAGCAGATCTCGGACTTCAAGTCGACGACCAAGGAGTTCGTCAGCGGCATCGCCGCCTGATCTTTCCCCGGCCGCAGCGCGCGGCTAGTCGGGGCGAATGAACATCCTCGTCACCGGAGCGAGCCGCGGAATCGGCGCGGCCGCTTACGATCTCCTCCGCTCCACCGGCCATCAGGTCGCCGGTCACTCAACGCGCGGCAGCGAGGAGCTGATCGCCGGCGATCTCGCCGACCCCAATGCTCCGCGGTCGCTGTGGGAAACCGCGCTCGACCGGCTCGGTGGCCGCATCGACGCGCTGATCAACAACGCCGGTATCTACGAGGCGGTCGCCGATGATGCACCGGACGACGAGTGGCACACCGCCTGGGCGCGCATGCTGGCGATCAACCTCCAGGCGCCGGCCGACCTGAGCCGCCTCGCAATCGGCCACTTCCGCGGGCGCGATGGCGGCGGCCGGATCGTCAACATCGCCAGCCGGGCCGCGTACCGCGGCGATTCGCCGCAGCACTGGCATTATGCGGCCTCCAAGGCGGCGATCATCGGCATGACCAAGACGATCGCCCGCGGCTATGCGGCGGACGGAATTCTCGCCTTCGCCGTCGCACCGGGGTTCACCGTGTCGGAGATGACCGAGGACTATCTGACCGGCCGCGGCGGCGCGCAGATCCTCGCTGACATCCCGCTCGGCCGAGTTGCAACCACCGGCGAAGTCGCGGAGACGATCCGCTGGCTGGCGGTCGATGCGCCGGCGTCGGCGACCGGCACGGTGGTCGACGTCAACGGCGCCAGCTACGTCCGATGAGCTGGCGGGCGACCCTACCCTGCACGCGAGTCCAGGCGGAATCGCTGCCCGGCGCTCACGAGCTTCTGCCGATGGGAGATTCGCAACCGGTGCTGGTCGCCGACGAGCCGGACCCGGCGCGGCCCAACGAATGGCTGCTGCA
>JBPCQE010000144.1:0-3134 GCA_050998435.1 Sphingomicrobium sp.
ACCAGCAATATCACGGCGAAAATTACCACGATCAGAGCCAAGCTGGCGACCAGCACGATCCGGTTGACTGGATTGCGAGTTCCGGCGCGCGCTTCGGTGGTCGTCACATGCTCTTGATCGTCGGCAATTATGCTCTCGTCCCGAATGGAACTTTGCTGGGGGACTCTGGGGCCAACGCGCCCCGCAAGGCCGTGTTCCGTCGCCTGGAGTTCCTAGGCGGCGGGGACCGTCGCGGCGTCGAAGAACAAGGCCTGGGCGATCGCCGCCTTCACCGTCGAGCGTTGGAACGGCTTGGTGATCAGGAAGGTCGGCTCGGGCCGGGTGCCGGTCAGCAGCCGCTCCGGGAATGCGGTGATGAAGATCACCGGCACCGAAAATTCGGCGAGGATGTCCTTGACCGCGTCGATGCCGCTCGAATCATCGGCCAGCTGGATGTCGGCGAGCACCAGCCCGGGCGGGTTCTGCCGCGCCTGTGCGACCGCTTCGTCGCGGGTGACGGCGACCCCGGTGACATTGTGCCCCAGGTCGCGGACGATGGTCTCGATGTCCATCGCGATGATCGGCTCATCCTCGATGATCAGCACGTCGGCGAGCGTCTGCCGCTCGATCTCGCTCAAGGCCTCGGCGACCAGCGAATCGACGTCGGCCGGAGTGGCGCTGATCAGATAAGCGGTGTCCTCGGACGAAAACCCCTCGAGCGACGTCAGCAGCAGCGCCTGGCGCGACAAGGGCGTAATCCGCGACAGCCGCGCCTGGGCGATGCCCTCGCTTCCGGAGAAGCTGCGCGACGGCTCCTCGCCTTCCTCGATATTGGCCGTCGACCAGATCGCGTGGAATGTCCGGTAGAGTCCGAGCCGCGGGTCGACGTCGCGCGGGAACTCGTCGGGCTCGGCGACGATCGCCTCAAGCGCGGCGCGGACGAACGCATCGCCATGAGTCTGGCTCCCGGTCAGTGCTCGCGCATAGCGGCGAAGGAAGGGCAGATGCGGAGCAAGTTCCTGGCCAAGCGACATAGGTGAGGGCTCTCCGTGATCTTTGAAACGTTCTGCGGCTCTTTGAGCGCGCCACCCGATTGTTGCAACCCTGGAAGGACCACCCAGTTGCCGCTCCGCACTCGTCCACAGAGAAGTGATGCGCCTCTGGAACAAAGCTCCGGGGATTTGGTTTCCTTGGCGGCTCGGCACCGTCATCGGCAGTGTCGATCGGCGCCGCGGACGGCTCTGGGCGGGCAATTCGCTGCGTAGTCCGACCGGTCGGGCCCGTCGCGCGTGATGTCTGTGTTCAAGGCGCGCGCTGCACCCGCGTGAGGGGGGGGGACGAGAGGTTGAGTGGCAGGCAGCAAGGCGAGTCGGATAGCATCGGCAAAGGCAAGAGCTCTGACAAGGCGCGCAGCGGCAAGACCGCGCCGCGCGAGACGGGCGTTCGCAAGCAGCGCGGGGCGGATCTCGGCCGCGCCCTGCGATCGATTTACGACGACACTCTGCGCGAAGACGTTCCCGACGATTTCCAGGACCTGTTGGGCAAGCTTCGCTGATCCCACGCCGGCCGCAGCGGCGGCATGACCGGCGCCGCCGCGCGACGCTTCGCGGCGCTGCCAACGGCGGCCAAGCTGCTTCTGATCCTGACCGCCGCGCTGCTGCCGATCGGCATTGCCTTGGTGTGGGTTGCCGAAGCCGGTATCCGCGACGCCAACTTGTCGTCCCGCGAGACTACCGAAGACCAGGCGCGGGCCGCGGCGCGGGCGACCGAAAGCCTGATCGCACGCAACGCGCTGGCGCTCCGAATCGCCGCCAATGGAGCGCTTTCGGGCGGGCCGGCCGGGGCCTGTGACCGGGCGCGGCGGTCGCTCGCCGTTGCCCCTGGAGTCACCCATCAGTTCGAGCTCAGCCGCCCCGACGGAACGCCCTTGTGCTCGGTCGGAACGCTTGGATCTCCTGCGGATTCGGCGCTCGTTGCTCCCGGTGACATCCGCCTTTGGGTTGCGACCAGCGGCGATGCTCTGCACCTTCGCGTCGGAGTGATCGGCGGAATGGCGACGACTTCGCTTCCCGCCCACGAGATGCGCACCGCCGCGCTCGAGCAGAACCGCGGCATCGAATCGCTGGTGATCCGCGATCGCGAGCGCCAGCTTCGGCTGGTCGAAGAATCTTCAAGCGGCAACCGGCGCACCCATTCATTCAGCGAGTGGCCGCTCGGCAACGGCCAGGTGGTCGCCCGAATCGGCGCCAAGGTGCCGCAGATCACGACCGTCGAGCGGCTGCTGCTGTCGCTGCCGCTGGTGATGTGGGTGCTGGCCGCCTTGATCAGCTGGCTCCTCGTCACTCGCTTGCTGATCCGCCCGCTGCGTCGCCTCGAGCGGGCGGTCACCGGTCTCCAGCCCGGCGAAAGCGCCAACGTCCTGCCCGACAAGCTCGGCCCGGCGACCGAGATCCAGGAGCTCCGCGACGCCTTCGCTCGCGGAGTCATGCGGATCGAGCAGTCCGAGCATGAAATGGCCCAAGCGCTCGACGGGCAGCGACGGTTGGTGCGCGAGGTCCACCACCGAGTGAAGAACAATCTCCAAGTGGTCGCGTCGCTGCTCAACATCCACGGCCGAAACGCCGAGACCAGCGAGGCGCGCGCCGCTTATGAGGCGATCGGCCGCCGGGTCGGGGCGCTGTCGATCGTCCACCGCAACCATTTCGCCGAGATGGAGGAGAATCGCGGCATCGCTCTGCGCCCCTTGCTCTCCGAGCTTGCCGCCGAGCTTCGCGGCGGTGCTCCCCAGTCGGCCCGCTCGCTGACCATCGACCTTGACGTCGAGACCGTCCACACGACGCAGGACGTCGCGGTGTCGGTCGCGTTCCTGATCACCGAGATTATCGAATTCGCGATGCTCCACCGCCCCGACGACCCGGTCGAGGTGTCGCTTCGCCGAACCAGCGAGCTGACCGCGCGGCTGATGCTCAGCAGCCCGGTGCTGGTCCCCGACGACACGAAAACCGCCGACAAGCAGCAGTTCGAGCGCGTGGTCGGCGGGCTCGCCAAGCAATTGCGCTCCGACCTCGATCGCAAGCTTGGCCGCTACAGCGTGGATTTACCTGTCTTTCCAGATAGTTGACCCCATCTGCGAATTTGTTGCGGGTCCGACCAAA
>JBPCQE010000168.1:0-4479 GCA_050998435.1 Sphingomicrobium sp.
CTCCCCGCGCGAAACGGATGCTGGTTCGCCAAAATGCACCCCCAAAGAGGGCACCATGGGCAATCGGGGTTAAGACGGGCTTAAATTGGGCCGGATACGCGCGTTCCGGAGCTTGCGCTTTGGCAGCGCGCTCCCACATTCGAGGTCATGGCGAGGCGCGACGATCCACCGGTCCGGGCGATCCTTGGGCCCACCAACACCGGCAAGACCTATCTTGCGATCGAGCGGATGTGCGCCCACTCGTCGGGAGTCATCGGCTTTCCGCTGCGGCTTCTGGCGCGCGAGGTTTACGACCGAGTCGTCGCATTGAAGGGCGCCAACCAGGTCGCTCTGCTGACCGGCGAAGAGCGCATCGTCCCGCCTCAAGCGCGCTACGTGCTGTGCACCGCCGAGAGCATGCCGGTGCCGGACCCGAAGCAGGAGCGGCGCGGCGACCTGCCCGCCGATTTCGCCTTCGCCGCGATCGACGAGGCGCAGCTTGGCATCGACCCCGAGCGCGGCCATGTGTTCACCGACCGCATGCTTCGCGCCCGCGGCCGCGAGGAGACATTGATCCTCGGCTCCGACACCCTCAAGCCGATGATCCGCAAATTGCTGCCCGAGGCGGAGATCGTCAGCCGGCCGCGCTTTTCGACCCTGCGCTACGCCGGCGGCACCAAGCTGTCGCGGCTGCCGCCGCGCTCGGCCGTCGTCGCCTTTTCGGCCGAGCAGGTCTACGCGCTGGCCGAGATGCTGCGGCGGTTCCGCGGCGGCGCCGCGGTGGTGATGGGCGCTTTGTCGCCGGCAACGAGAAACGCGCAGGTGGCGATGTTCCAGCGCGGCGAGGTCGATTACCTCGTCGCCACCGACGCGATCGGCATGGGGCTCAACATGGACGTCACCCATGTCGCCTTCGCCGGCCTCGAGAAATTCGACGGCCGCCGCGACCGCCGGCTGACGATCGCCGAGATGGCCCAGATCGCCGGCCGCGCCGGGCGCCACCAGCGCGACGGCAGCTTCGGAACGCTGGGCCTGGGCGGCGACGGCGGAGCGGCGTTCAGCGACGAGGAAATCAGCGCTATCGAGGACCATCGCTTCCGGCCGCTCGATCACCTCTACTGGCGCAGCTCGGAGCTCGATTTCACCGACGTCACCTCGCTGATCGCCAGCCTCGAGCAGCGCAGCGACGACCCGCTGCTGCGTGCCGCCCCGCTGGCCATCGACCTGGCGGTGCTGAAGCTGATCGCCGAGGACCCGGCGGTCGCGGCCAGGAAGGGCGCCATCGCCCGGCGGCTGTGGGCGGCGTGCGGGCTGCCCGATTTTCGCAAGGTCGGGCCGCTGCACCACGCGCGAATGGTCCGCCGGATCTTCGGCTACATCGGCGAGGGCGGGCATATCCCGCACGAATGGTTCGCGGCCGAAGTCGCCCGGCTCGACAATGTCGCCGGCGACATCGAAGCCCTGGCCGACCGGCTCGCCGGGGTGCGCAGCTGGGCCTATATCGCCCACCGCCTCGACTGGCTTGCCGAGCCTAGGAAATGGGCCGAGCGGACGATGGAAGTCGAGGCGCGGCTGAGCGACGCGCTTCACGAGCGGCTGACCCAGCGCTTCGTCGACCGTCGGACCGCGGTTCTGGTCCGCGACATCGGCGCCCGCGGCAGCGACGCTTTGCCGGTGACGGTCGCCGCCGACGGCGAAGTCAGCGTCGGACCCGAGCCGATCGGTCATTTGAGCGGCTTCGATTTCCGAGTCGATCCGTCCGCGCGACTTGCCGACAAGCGGCTGCTGCTCGCGGCCGCCGAGCGCCGCTTGGGCGACGAGCTCGAGCGCCGCGCCAAGGCGCTGCTCGAAGCGCCCGACGAAGCGTTCGAGCTGATCGTCGACGATGCCGGCGCTGTGGCCGTCGGCTGGCAGGGACATGTCCTCGCGCGCCTCGCGCCCGGGCGCTCGCTGCTCGAGCCGGCGCTGCGCACAGCCCGCGCGCTCGACCGGCTGTCGGCGCCCAGCCGGGCGGCGCTGCGCGGCCGCCTAGAGGCCTGGCTCGACGCATCGATCGGCGAGCATCTGGGAGCGCTCAAGACGCTCGTCGCGGCGGCCACCGACCCGGCCAGCTCCCCGGCAGTCCGGGCGCTGGCGGCGATGCTCGCCGAGGCCGGCGGAGTTTCGCCGCGCCGGGCGATGCTGGCCCCGATCGCCGCGCTCGAGTCGGTCGACCGGCGGGCGCTGCACCGGCTGCGCGTGCGCCTCGGGCCGCTCGACTTGTTCGTCCCGGCGCTCCTCAAGCCGGCGGCGCAGCGCTGGCGGGCGGCGCTCACGGCGGTGCGGTCGGGCCAGGCGATGCCGGCACTGCCGGCGGCCGGAGCGGCGATGCTCGGGCCCGACGCCGATCCGCGCGGAGCCGGCCAGGCCTATCGCCGCCTCGGCCGCCAATGGCTTCGGATCGACCTTGCCGACCGGCTCGCCAGCCACGCCCACAAGGTCAAGTCGGCGGGCGGCAAGGACCCGGTCGATGTCGCGCTGGCGCGGTCGGTCGGGCTCGACGAGGACCACATCGCCAGGCTGATGACGGAGATCGGCTTTGCCCGGGCCGGCGACGCGTGGCGCTGGCGCGGCCGCCGCGCGCGGCGCCCCGACGCGGCCGACAAGCGCGCGCCCAACGCGTTTGCAGCGCTCGCCGACCTCAAGCGCTGAGTCCTTGTTCGTCATTGCGAGGAGCGAAGCGACGGAGCAATCCAGCCGCGCGAAGCTGGATTGCTTCGCTACGCTCGCAATGACAAAATAATGCGGATCGACCGCTACCTCCACTGCATCCGGCTGGTGAAAAGCCGCACGCTTGCCCAGGCCCTGGTCGATGTCGGCCATGTCCGAGTCGACGGCAAGCGCGTCGCCAAGGCGAGCGAGCCAGTGCGCGTCGGAAGCATCATCGCGCTGCCGCTCGGCGACCGGGTCCGGGTGCTCAGGGTGACCGCATTGCCCGAGCGGCGCGGTCCTGCCGCGGAAGCAAAGACCTACTACCAGGAGCTGGGCGTTGACGGGGGAACCAGTCCGACTTAGCCATCGTCGCACAAGGAGCTCAATACGAATGACCTACGTCGTCACCGACGCCTGCATCCGCTGCAAATATATGGATTGCGTCGAGGTCTGCCCGGTCGACTGCTTCTACGAAGGCGAGAACATGCTCGTCATCAACCCCAACGAGTGCATCGACTGCGGGGTCTGCGAGCCCGAGTGCCCGGCCGAGGCGATCCTTCCCGACACCGAAAGCGGGGTCGAGAAGTGGGTCGAGCTCAACACCAATTTCTCCGCGCAATGGCCGAACATCACGCGCAAGAAGGACAGCCCGGCCGACGCCGACGAGCACAAGGGCGAGGAAGGCAAGTACGACAAATATTTCACTCCGGACCCGGGCCAAGGCGACTGACCGGCTGCGCGGCGACCTCCCGCCGGCTCGGATCAGATCACCGGCGGATGGTGAATGTGTAGCTTAGGCCTAATCCGCCCGACAGCTGATTGCGCGAACCGAGCTCCCGGATGATCGGCGATTTGGCACTGTCTCCGAGCAGTCGCTCGTAGCGGCCGAAGCCGAACAGGCCGAACTTCGGCGTGAATTGGTAGGACAAGCCGCTGGTGAGCGCGACGGCATGAAGGCCGCCATCCGGCCGGTAGACCGGCAGCCCCGATGCCGCGGCCGCCTCCGCGTCCACCCCGAAATAGGCGCGCTGATAGCGACCGTCGGAGAACAGCAGCCGCGGCCCGACGGAGAAGACATAGCGGTCCCCGTCCCGCGCGATGTAATCGCCGCCGAGAGAGGCCACCACCCCGCGATGGCCGCCGATGCCCTTGAGCAGCTCGCCCCTCAGGCGGAAGTTCTCGCCCACCTCATACTGGGCGAAGGCTCCCGCCTCGAAGGTGGTCGGAACCTTGCCGACCGGGGCGCCGACGTCCGAATTCTTGCGGCTGCTTTCGATGTTCGCGGCAGGTCCGGCCGAAAAGCCTTTCCCGGAGATCAGCGAAATGCCGAAGCTGTCGTCGGGCGCTTCGAAGCGGAAAGGGTTCGAGCCGCGCGCAATATCCACGTCCCACAGCGGAGCCACCTCAGTGTCGTCCGCTCCCTTGAACTCCGGTTGAAGCTGGGCGCCGAGCCCGACGCGCACACGATAGTCATCGCTGTCTTGCGCCCGGGCAGGGTTCGAGGCGAGCTGGACAGCAGCGCCGGCGAGTAGCAGCAGCTTCATGACCGTGCCGTAACTATTGTCGCTGGACTTAGTTGCAGGCCGCTGCTGCTTCGCTCAGCGGAGGCGGGGCATCAGCGCCTCGATCACCGCGTCGGCGGCCCCCTCCGGACTCATTCGCGCCGTCTCGATGCGCACCTCCGGCTGCTCCGGCGGCTCGTAGGGGCTGTCGATGCCGGTGAAATTGGCGAGCTCGCCGGCGCGCGCCTTGGCGTAGAGGCCCTTGGAGTCGCGGCGTTCGGCCTCGGCGAGCGGGGTGTCGACGAAG
>JBPCQE010000008.1:0-2990 GCA_050998435.1 Sphingomicrobium sp.
TGGCTCGAGGACGGAGTGCTCGGCGGGCCCGGGGTCGCCGACATGAAAGGCGGAATCGCCGTAATGCTCGCGGCGCTCAAAGCGGTCGAGGAAGGCGAAGGTGCCCTAAATCTCGGCTACGAAATCATCCTCAACAGCGACGAGGAAGTCGGCTCGCCGGGATCGGCCGCGCTGATCGCCGAGGCGGCCCGCGGCAAGCGGGCGGCGCTGACCTACGAGCCCGCCGCGCTGCCCGACGGGGCTCTCGCCGGCGCTAGGCCCGGAAGCGGCAATTTCTCGTTCGTCGTGCGCGGCCGCTCCGCCCACGCCGGCCGCAACCCCGAGGACGGGCGCAACGCGATCGTCGCCGCCGCCGACCTCGCTTTGCGGCTGAAAGCGGAAATGCGCGACGGGCTGTCGGTAAATCCCGCACGGATCGACGGGGGCGGCCCAAATAATGTCGTTCCCGACCTCGCCGTGCTGCGCGTCAATTTGCGCCCGCGCGCACACGACGATCAGGAACGTGCTCAATATCTCATCGTAAATGAGGTGGCGGAGGTGATGGCCGCTCACGATCTTGAAATCGCGATCCACGGCGGTTTCGGGCGGCCGCCCAAGCCCATGACGCCCGAGGCTGAGGCGCTGTTCAATCTGGTCACGAAGGCCGGCGCCGACCTTGGCCAATCGATCGGCTGGCAGCCGTCGGGCGGAGTCTGCGACGGCAACAACATCGCCGCCTGCGGGGTGCCGGTGGTCGACACGATGGGCGTTCGCGGCGGCAAGATTCACAGCGCCGAGGAATATCTGATCGTCGACAGCTTGCGCGAGCGCGCGGCGCTGTCGGCGCTGGCCATCCTGCGGCTGGCAGGCGAGCGCGGATGACGTTTCGAGTCCGGCCGGCGCGGGGCAGCGATTTCAACGCCATCTACCAGATGGCCAAGCTGACCGGCGGCGGCTTCACCAACCTGCCGGCCGATCGCGAAACGCTGGTCAAGAAGCTCGCGCGGTCGGACAAGTCGTTCGCCCGCGACGGCGACGAGCAGGCCGGCGACCTCTACATGTTCGTGCTCGAGGACCCGAAGAAACGCCAGGTCCGAGGCACCTGCCAGGTGTTCGGCAAGGTCGGGGTCGTCCAGCCGTTCTACAGCTACCATCTGAGCACATTCACCCAGAGCAGTCCCGAGCTCGGCAAGACCTTCCATAACCAGATGCTCAGCCTGACCACCGACCTCGAGGGCTCGTCCGAGGTCGGCGGGCTGTTCCTCCACCCGCAGCTGCGCTCGGGCGGCTGGGGCGGCCTCCTCGCCCGAAGCCGCTATCTGTTCATCCGGCAGCATCGCTCGCGCTTCGGCGAGCGAACCCTCGCCGAGCTTCGCGGAGTTCTCGACGAGGCCGGCAACTCGCCGTTCTGGGATGCGCTCGCGGGCCGTTTCTTCGACATGAGCTTTCCCGAGGCCGACCATTTCAACGCCTTGCACGGGACCCGCTTCATCGCCGACCTGATGCCGCGGACCCCGATCTACGTCGCGCTGCTTGACGAGACCGCAAAGCCGGTGATGGGCCAGCCGCACCCGAGCGGGCGGGCGGCGCTGCGGATGCTTCAGGAGGAAGGCTTCGTCTTCGACCGCTACCTCGACATTTTCGACGGCGGCCCGACCGTCATCGCGGCCACCGACCGCATTCGCACCGTCCACGAATCCGCCTATCAAACGGTGCTCGAGGTCGGCGAGGGCGGAAAGCAGAAGGCCATCCTGGCGACCGGCAGGCTGCGCGATTTCACCGCCTGCTTCGCGAGCGTCAAACGGGTTCCGCGCAAGGGGCTGTGCATCGACCGCGAGGCGGCTCGGTTGCTCGGGGTCAAGCCCGGCGACGAGGTGCTGGCGGTCAGCAGCTGATGGCGCTCACCGAGATCAACTTCGATGGAATCGTCGGT
Organism: Sphingomicrobium sp.; assembly: GCA_050998435.1. Taxonomy (GTDB): domain Bacteria; phylum Pseudomonadota; class Alphaproteobacteria; order Sphingomonadales; family Sphingomonadaceae; genus Sphingomicrobium. The sequence continues at coordinate 1,913 of JBPCQE010000008.1, forward strand.
CCTAGCCACAATTATGCCGGGCTGAGCCTCGGCAACCTCGCCTCGACCCGCAACTCCGGCCAGGTGTCGCGGCCGCGCGCCGCAGCGCTCGAGGGGCTTGCGAAAATGCGCTCCAACCTCGACCTCGGCGTCGCCCAGGGCGTGCTGATGCCCCACCCGCGGCCCAACCGCGCCTGGCTCGCCGAGCTCGGGGCGACCATCGACGACGCCCATGCCGCGCTCGCCGCCAACGCCATGTCGGCCTCGGCGATGTGGGCGGCCAACGCGGCGACCGTCTCGCCGGCGCCGGACGCCACCGACCGGCGCTGCCACCTGACCGTCGCCAACCTTCGCACCATGGCGCACCGCAGCCACGAATGGCCGGCGACCCTCGCGCAGCTCAAGCTGGCGTTCGCGGATGCCGCGAGTTTCACCGTTCACCCGCCGGTGCCGTCGGCGTTCGGCGACGAGGGCGCGGCCAACCACATGCGCCTCACTCGGGCCTATGGCGAGCCCGGTGTCGAGATCTTCGTTTACGGAGTTTCGGGCGGAGCGTTCCCCGCGCGCCAGCATTTGCAGGCGTCGAAAGCCATCGCCCGGCGGCACCGGCTCGACCCCGCCCGGACGCTGTTCGCCGAACAGTCGGAACAGGCGATCGCCGCCGGCGCGTTCCACAACGACGTGGTCGCGGTCGCCAACGGACCGCTGCTGTTCGCGCACGAGAATGCCTTCGCCGAGCGCGACCGGCTGATCGCCGATTGCGAACGGCTGGTCCCCGGCTTCGAGCTGGTCGAGGTGCGTGAAGCCGAGGTCTCGCTCACCGACGCGATCGCCTCCTATCTGTTCAACGCCCAGCTGGTCAGCCCGCCCGGTGGGGAGACGACCCTGATCGCCCCGGGCGAGGCTCGCGAAACGCCGTCGGTGTGGGGTTGGCTTGAGCGCCACCTCGCCGGCAACGGGCCGATCCGCCGGGTCGAGGTGGTCGACGTCCGCCAGTCGATGGCCAACGGCGGCGGCCCCGCCTGCCTGCGGCTTCGAGTCGTCGCCGATCCGGCGGCCGTCGATCCGCGATTCCTCGTCGACTCGGCCAGGATCGATT
>JBPCQE010000033.1:0-3206 GCA_050998435.1 Sphingomicrobium sp.
GCACCCGGCTCCGGCCGCTCGCCAGCCGCCGGGTGTCGGTCAACGCCGCCTGGGCGCTGACGATCCTCTTGTGCCTGGTCGGCCTGGTCGTCCTGCTCCAGCTCGAGCGAACCGCGCAGCTGGTCGCGCTCGGCAGTCTCGCGCTGGTCGCCGCTTACCCATTCATGAAGCGCATTACCTGGTGGCCGCAGGCGTGGCTCGGGCTGGTGTTTTCGTGGGGGGCCCTGGTCGGCTGGCCGGCGGTGACCGGCGAGCTCGGCGCGCCCGCAATGTGGCTCTACGCCGGCACCGTCGCCTGGGTGATCGGCTACGACACGCTTTACGCGATCCAGGACGTGGAGGACGATGCGCTGGTCGGAGTGAAGTCGAGCGCCCGTCGGCTCGGCAATAGCGCGCCGCTTGGAATCGCCATCTTTTACATCCTCGCGGTGATACTGTGGGGGGCGGCGATCTGGTCGGTGCGGCCCGACTGGCTGGCCTTGCTCGCGCTCCTGCCCGCGGCGGTTCATCTCGCCAACCAGGCGCTGCGCGCCGACCCCAAGGACGGCGAGGGAGCGCTCCAGCTGTTCCGTTCGAACCGCTCCTGCGGTCTGCTGGTGTTTCTCGGCCTGCTGGCGGTCGGCCTGTCCAGCCGCTAGGCGCTCGACCGATGCTGAGTGTCGATCAAGCCCGCGGCGCGGCTGAAGCGCTGGTCGAGCGCGCAATGGCGGCCAGCGCCGATGCCGCCGATGCGATCTATGCCGGCAACCGGTCGAGCAGCGTTCAGGTGCGCCTCGGCGAGCTCGAGCAGGTCGACCGCTCCGAAGGCGAGGAAATCGGCCTCCGGCTGTTCCTCGGCCGGCGCTCGGCGACGGTGGCTTCGTCCGACCTGGCCGCCGAAGCGCTCGCGGCCCTGGTCGAACGGGCGCTGGCCATGGCCGCCGAAGCGCCCGAGGACGAATATGCCGGGCTTGCCCCCGACGACGTCCTGCACCGCGGCGAATTGCCTTTGCTTGACGCTGACGACGGGCAGGAGCCCGAACCCGCCGCGCTCCGCGCCCGGGCGCTCGCGGCCGAGCGGGCGGCGCTGGCCATTTCGGGGGTGACCAATTCGAGCGGCGGCTCGTCGAGCGCCTCGGCTTCCAGCGTCGCGCTGGCGACGTCGGCGGGCTTTTCCGGCGCGTACCGGGCGACCGGCTACAGTTGCTCGGCCGCGGTGATTGCCGGCGAAGGCGCGGGCATGCAGCGCGACCATGCATGGCACAGCGCGCGCCACCTCGAGGACCTCGACTCCGCCGAGGACATCGGCCGCCTCGCCGGGACCCGAGCCGCCGCCCGGCTGAACTCGACCCGTCCGAAGCCGGGCCGGATGGCTGTGCTGTTTGACCCACGCGTCGCCTCGACGCTGCTCGGCCATTTCACGGCCGCAATCAGTGGCTCGTCGGTGGCGCGCAAGGCGAGCTTTCTCCAGGACAGGCTGGGCAGCCGAGTGTTCGCCCCGGGTGTAACGATCCTCGATGACCCGCTGCGCCTGCGCGGATTGCGCTCGCGCCCGTTCGACGGCGAGGGCGTGCGGGTCGGCCGGGTGGAGCTGGTGTCCGACGGGGTCCTGGCCAGCTGGATCGCCGAGAGCGCGTCCGCGCGCCAGCTCGGGATCGCGCCGACCGGGCATGCGGCGCGCGGCGCCGGGGGAGCGCCCGGAGCCTCGCCGAGCAATCTCTATTTGGCCGCGGGTCGGCGCACTCGCGAGGAGTTGCTCGCCGCCTTCCCGCAGGCGCTACTCGTCACCGAGCTGATCGGACAGGGAGTCAACGGCGTCACCGGCGACTATAGCCGCGGCGCCGCCGGCTTCATGGTCCGCGGCGGAATCATCGCCGAGCCGGTTGCCGAGATCACAATCGCCTCGAACCTTGTCGACATGTTCGCGACGCTCGAGCCGGGGTCGGACCTCGAGCTGCGCCGCGGGATCGACGCGCCGACGTTGCTGGTCCCGGAAATGACGGTCGGGGCGGCCTAGGCGGTCGCCGGCTCGATCTTCGGGATGCGCAGCCGCATGATCTCGATCTTGATGCAGCGGTCCATCACCACCTTGAGCCCGGCCTGCTCGGCCCGCCGTGCCGCTTCCTCGTTGACAATGCCGAGCTGCAGCCAGACTGCCTTGGCCCCGGCGGCAATCGCCTGGTCGACGGCCTCGCCGGCCGCCTCGGGGCGGCGGAAGATGTCGACGATGTCGATCGGTTCGCCGATCTGGGCGAGTTCGCGCCACACGAACTCGCCATGGACATGCTCGCCGGTGATTTGCGGGTTGACCGGGATCACCCGGTAGCCGTGCGACTGGAGGAACTTCATCACTCCGTTGGACGGGCGGTCGGGCCGGTCCGAAGCGCCGACCATGGCGATGGTTCGGGCGTTCCCCAGCAGTTCGGCAATATCCTCTTCGCGGGTCAGCGGCATCGCGGTTCTCCTTGCGCCAACAATGCGTCAGTCGGCGACGGTATCCAGCGCTTCGAGCAATTTGTCGGCGAGCCGAGCGAATACCTCCGCTTCCGGGCCGTCGCCGGCGGCGGGCGGAGTGCCGGCGTCCGACGCCGAGCGAAGCCCGCTGGACAGCGGCAGCCGCCCGAGGAACGGCACTCCCAGCTCTTTTGCAGCCGCTTCCGCGCCGCCGCTTCCGAACGGGTCGGAGGTTTCGCCGCAGTGCGGGCAGACGTAGCCGGCCATGTTCTCGATGATCCCCAGGACCGGCACCTTGGTCTTTTTGAACAGGTCGATCGCCCGGGCCGCGTCGATTAGCGACAGGTCCTGCGGGGTCGAGACGATCACCGCTCCGTCTGGCCGCGACCTCTGGATCAGCGACAGCTGGACGTCGCCGGTGCCGGGCGGCAGGTCGACCAGCAGATATTCGGCATCGCCCCAGTCGGCCTCGACCAGTCGGGCGAGCGCGCCGGTCGCCATCGGCCCGCGCCACGCGAGCGCGTGGCCGGCCGAGACCAACTGCCCGAGCGACAGGAAATGCAGCCCGTGCGCGGCGACCGGGATCAGCTTGTCGCCCTCGGCCGTCGGCTTCTCGTCGCTGCCGAGCAATTTGGGCTGCGAGGGGCCGTAGATGTCGGCGTCGATCAGCCCGACTTTCTTGCCGGCGCGGGCGAGCGCGATAGCGAGGTTGGCTGCCAGCGTCGATTTGCCGACTCCCCCCTTGCCGCTGCCGATTGCGATCAGCTTTCGCC
>JBPCQE010000142.1:0-2551 GCA_050998435.1 Sphingomicrobium sp.
AAATTGTCGAGGTCTTCGCCGATCTTGCCGGTGAGGTCGTTGAGCACCATCCGGGCGGCAACGCCGATGGCGTTGGCGACGCCCTTGGGATTGGCGCCGCCGTGGCTTTTCACCACCAGCCCGTTCAAGCCGAGGAAGACGGCGCCGTTATGGTTGTTTGGGTCGAGCTGGACCTTGAGCAGGTTGAGCGCCGGCCGCGACAGCGCAAAGCCGGCTTTCGACCGAAACGAGCTTTTGAACGCCCGGCGCAGCAGGTCGGTGACGAAGCGGGCGGTGCCTTCGGCGGTCTTGAGCGCGATGTTGCCCGAAAAGCCGTCGGTCACGACGACGTCCACATTGCCGCGCGACAGCTGGTCGCCCTCGGTGAAGCCGTTGAAGCGCAGCGGCAAATAATTCGCATCGCGCAGCAGGCCGGCGGCTTCCTTGAGCTCGTCGGTGCCTTTCAGTTCCTCGGTGCCGATGTTGAGCAGCTTGACGCGCGGCTTGTCGATGCCGAGCACGGTCCGGGCATAGGCCGAGCCCATGACCGCGAACTGGACGAGGTTCTGGGCGTCGCATTCGGTGTTGGCCCCGAGGTCGAGCATCACGCAGTCGTGCTCGCCGAGCGTCGGCAGGAGCGCGGCGAGCGCCGGCCGGTCGATTCCCGGCATGGTTCGAAGCGCCAGCTTGGCCATCGCCATCATCGCGCCGGTGTTGCCCGCCGACAGCGCCGCGTCGGCCTTGCCTTCCTTGACCGCATTGATCGCCATGCCCATCGAGGTGCTTCGGGCGCGGCGGATCGCCTGGCTCGGCTTTTCGCTCGGAGCGATCGATTCCGAGGTGTGGGCGACGACGATCCGGGATTGCAGATTGCGATGTTTCTCAAGCTCGGCGCCGATCAGCTCCTCGTCGCCGAAGAACAGGAACTGGAGCGACGAGTCGCGCCGCCTGGCTCGGGAGGCTCCGGCGAGCATTGCCGCCGGGCCGCTGTCGCCACCCATGGCGTCGATCGCAATGCGCGGGCCCGAGTCCATCGGCGAGTGTCTCCGGCCTTTGCTCAGGCCTCGCTCGGAACGATCTCGCGGCCGTTATAGTGGCCGCACGCGACGCACAGATTATGCGGCAGCTTCAATTCCCCGCAATTCTTGCATTCCTGGAAGGCCGCCGGCTTCAGCGCGTGGTGGCTGCGCCGCATGTTGCGCCTGGAGGGCGAGGTTTTTCTCTTGGGGACAGCCATTGCGGCACCTGCTTCTTGAACGAATAAAAATTGCGACGATCTGCGCCTATCTCAACGGGAAAGTCCCGCGGCGGCGGCCGGATCGTCGCGAACCGCGGCTCCTATAGCGCAAAGCCGCCCGAGCGCAAGCTTCAGGAGCCTCCGTTCAGGCGGGGGCCAGCGCCCGGTCGCCGACATAGGGGTTGGTCGCCCGCTCTTGGCCGAAGGTCGACATCGGCCCATGTCCGGGCACGAACGCCGTCTGGTCGCCCATCGGCCACAGCCTGGTGGTGATCGATCGAATCAATTGCTGCTGGTCGCCGCGCGGGAAGTCCCAGCGGCCGACCGAACCCTTGAACAATACGTCGCCGACCAGCGCCAGTTTCGATTCCGGATGGTGGAAGACGACATGGCCGGGCGTGTGGCCCGGGCAGTGCCGGACGTCGAACGTCAACTTGCCGACGCTCGCTTGGTCGCCGTCGACCAGCCAGCGGTCCGGAGTGAACGGCCGGCCGTCAATCCCGTACCGGGCGCCGTCCTCCTCGAGCTGGGCGATCCAGAACAGATCGTCCTCGTGCGGGCCTTCGATCGGCACTCCCAGCTCTTCGGCGAAAATCCCGGCCGATCCGCAATGGTCGATGTGGCCGTGGGTCAGCAGGATTTTCTCGATCCTGACCTGCGCCTGCTCGGCCGCCGCCTTCAGCCGCGGCAGGTCGCCGCCGGGATCGACGAACGCTCCGAGCATCGTCTGCGTGCACCACAGCAAGGTGCAGTTCTGCTGCAGCGGGGTCACCGGGACGACCGCCGCACGAAGGGGCGGCAGGTTCATTTTGCCGGCTCGAGCACCGCCATTGATGCAGGCTGGTCCTTCATCGAAGCCGCGACTGCTTCGGCCCGCCGCATCACCCGAAGCACGTTGCCGCCGGCGAGCTTGGCCAGGTTGGAGTCGCTCCAGCCGCGCCCGATCAGCTCGGCGAACAGGTTGGGATAGGTCTCCACGCCGCCCAGGCCCGACACGGTTCGGTCGATACCGTCGAGGTCACCGCCAATTCCGACATGGTCGTGGCCGGCGACTCGAACGACATGCTCGATATGGTCGGCGACGTTGCTAACCGTCACCGACGGTGCCGGATTCGCCCGTTCCCATTTCTTCAACTCGTCCTTCTGCCGCTGGGTGCTGAACGAGTAGATCGATTTCAGGCGGGCTTCCTGCGCCGATCGCTCACGCGACCAGGCCCAGTCCTGCGGGGAGACGAACGGCGGGACGAAGGTAATCATGATCACTCCGCCGTTCGCGGGCAGCAGCCGGAGAATGTCGTCCGGCACATTCCGCGGGTGGGAACTCAAGGCAAAAGC
>JBPCQE010000006.1:0-11712 GCA_050998435.1 Sphingomicrobium sp.
ATTAGCAGAAAGCGAAACTGGCGATGGCAGTTAGCGTAGGCCCCAGCGAGGGCGAAGACATGGAGGCGATGTCCGACATCAACGTCGTCCCGCTGGTCGACGTGATGCTGGTGCTCCTGATCATCATGCTGATCGCCATCCCGGTCGTGTTGCAGGCCGTTCCGGTCAAGCTGCCGAGCGTTCGGTTCCAGGCGACGACGACCAAGCCGGAGAACGTCAACTTGAGCGTCCGAGGCGGACCCGGCGGGACCTGCGAAGTCTATTGGAACCTGACCAAGGTCGACAGTAAGACGCTGCTCGACCGGGCGGTGAGCAAGCTCGAGGACGAGATCAAGCGGCAGGGCGGGGTCGAGAACATTACCGAAGAGAACATGCCCGAGGCCCACATCCGCGGCGACATCAACACGCCGTACAAGTGCGTCGGCGGGACCATTTACAACATGCAGCGAGCCGGCTTTGCGCGCGTCGGGTTCATTTCCGAGCCGCCGCCGGGCGGCGTCACCACGCGCCTGTAGCTGGATAGGAGCAAGCCGCCATGACCATGCAGACCACGAGTGACAACACTCAGGGCGAACCGATCATGGACATCAACACGACGCCGCTGATCGACGTCCTGCTCGTCCTGTTGATCATGTTCATCATCACCATTCCGATCCAGACCCACGCGGTGAAGCTTGACCTGCCGCAGAACCAGGCGAACCAGCCGCCGCCGCCCATCGACCCAATCAAGAACAAGGTCGTGATCACCGAGGCGGGAGCGATCCTGTGGAACGGGACCCCGGTCAACCAGCTGCAGCTGCGCCAGTATCTCGACGTTTCGCAGCAGATGAACCCGGTGCCCGAGCTGCACCTTCAGCCCGAGCCCAACGCCCGCTACGAGATCGTCGACCAGGTGCTGGCGATCACCAAGCTCGCCCATGTCGAAAAGATGGGCTTCGTCGGCAACGAGGCTTACGCGGAATTCTAAGCAGCTGACGCCGTTTGCTGTCGCCAAGGGCGGTCCTCAAGGGCCGCCCTTTCTATATGCGCCTTGCGAAAGTCCAGGGGTTATGAGATGATGTAACATCTGATTAAGGAGGATGCCATGCGCCGGGCCCTGCGCTCATGTGACGAAGCTCCGATCCTCGACATCAACACGACGCCGCTGATCGACGTCCTGCTCGTTCTTTTGATCATGTTCATCATCACGATCCCAATCCAGACTCACGCGGTGAAGCTCGACCTGCCGACGACCGCGCCCCCCGTCGACACGATCTTCGACCCGATCCGCAACAAGGTCGTCATCACGACCCCCGGCCAAATCCTGTGGAACGGGGTTGCGATCTCGAAGGATGAGTTGCGCTCCAGCCTTGAAGTGACGCAGCGCATGGATCCGATCCCCGAGCTTCACCTGCAACCGGAGCCCGAAGCGCGTTACGAACTGGTCGACGAAGTGCTGGCCATCACCAAACGGGCGAACGTGCGCAACATGGGCTTCGTCGGCAACGAGCAGTATGCGGCCTTCTAGGGTTCCTTAGCCAGCTTCGCGCTAACGCCGGCAGCCTCTGGCGCTTGGAGAATCGTCGTGGCATTGGGCCGCGGGTGAGCCAGACCCCCGATTTCGCAGTCGTGATCCTTGCCGCCGGGCAGGGCACCCGGATGCGTTCCGACATGCACAAGGTGCTGCATCCGATTGCCGGCCGGCCGCTGTTGCTGCACCTGCTCGACCGGGTCGACGGGCTCGGCGCGCAGAAGCGCGTGGTGGTCGTCGGAAAGGGCCGCGACCAGGTCGAGGAGGCCCTCGACGGCCATGATGTGACGGTCGCGCATCAAGCGCAGCAAAAGGGCACCGCGCACGCGGTCCAGCAGGCGGGCGGGGCGCTTAACGGCTATGACGGCGCGGTCCTAATTCTCTACGCCGACACTCCGTTCGTCGAAGCCGAGACGCTGAGGAAGATGCTCGACCGGCTCGCCGGCGACGACGGGCCCGGGGTCGTGGTGATGGCTTCGCGGCCCGATGATCCCAAGGCCTATGGGCGGATCATCCTTGGCGAGGGCGACCGCATCGCCAAGATGGTCGAGTACCGCGACGCGGGCGAGGAGGAGCGCGCGGTCCGATTGTGCAACAGCGGCATGATGGCGCTGCGCTCGAGCGACCTGTTCCGCTGGCTGGACAAGGTCGGCAACGACAATGCGGCGGGAGAATATTATTTGCCCGACGTGGTCAACATCGCCGCCGCCGAGGGGCGCGAGGCGGTGGTCATCGAGGGCGATCCCTACGAAACCGCGGGGGTCAACAGCCGCGCCGAGCTCGCCCATCTCGAGCTCGAATGGCAGCGGCGCAGGCGCGAGCAGGTACTCGAGGAAGGTGCGACCTTGATCGACCCCGAAAGTGTCTGGTTCGCCTTCGACACCAAGCTCGGCCGCGACGTCACGGTCGAGCCGCACGTCGTGTTCGGGCCCGAGGTCGAGGTCGCCGACGGAGCCTACATCAAGGCGTTCAGCCATATCGAGGGCGCGGTCATCGGCGCCCGCGCGAGCGTCGGCCCGTTCGCCCGAATTCGGCCCGGCACCCGGCTCGGTCCAGGCTCGCGGGTCGGCAATTTCGTCGAGCTGAAAAAGGCGCGGGTCGGAAGCGGCGCCAAGGTCAATCATCTGAGCTACGTCGGCGACAGCACCGTCGGCGAGGACGCCAACATCGGCGCCGGCACCATCACCTGCAATTACGACGGCTTCGACAAGCACGAGACGGTGATCGGCGCAGGCGCCTTCATCGGCTCGAACAGCGCTCTGGTCGCGCCGGTGACGATCGGCGAGGGCGCGGTGGTCGGCGCCGGCTCGGTGATCACCAAGGACGTCGCTCCGCACAGCCTCGCGGTGGAGCGCAACGAGCAGCGGGGCATCGCCGGCTGGGCGAAGCGTTTTCGAGCCGCTAAGGCTTCGAAGAAGGCCGCCGAATAATGTGCGGAATCGTTGGAATCGTGGGCAATTCGGAGGTCGCGCGGCGGCTGTTCGACGGGCTCAAGCGGCTCGAATATCGCGGCTATGATTCGGCGGGAATCTGCACGGTCGACGAGGGCGAGCTGAAGCGGCGGCGGGCCGAGGGCAAGCTCGAGAATTTGGCCGGCGAGCTGGCCCGCGAGCCGCTCGGCGGGACGATCGGGATCGCGCATACGCGCTGGGCGACCCACGGCGCTCCGACGGTCGGCAACGCGCATCCGCACATCGCCGGGCCGGTGGCGCTGGTCCACAACGGGATCATCGAGAATTTCAAGCCGCTACGCGACGAGCTGATCGCCGAGGGCCGCGAAGTCGCATCCGAAACCGACAGCGAAGTCGTCGCGCATCTGGTCGCGCGCGAAATCGAGCGCGGGTCGTCGCCCGAGGAAGCAGTTGCGGCGGTCCTGCCGCGGCTTCACGGAGCGTTCGCGATCGCCTTCCTGTTTAGCGACCAGCCCGACCTGATCATCGGCGCTCGGATGGGGGCGCCGCTGACCGTCGGCTACGGAAATGGCGAAAATTACGTCGGCTCCGACGCTCTGGCGCTGGCTCCGCTGACCCAGCGGATCGCTTACCTCGACGAAGGCGACTGGGTCGCCGTTCGGCGCGACCGCGTCGAGATTTTCGACCGCGCCAACCAGCCCGTCGAGCGCGAGATCGTCGAATCGGGAGCCTCGGCGGCGCGGATCGACAAGGGCAACCACGCCCACTTCATGCGCAAGGAGATCTTCGAGCAGCCGATCGTCGTCGCCCAGACCCTGCAAAGCTATGTGCGGCCGTTCGAGGGCGAGGTCGCGCTGCCCGACGCCGGGTTCGACCTGGCCGCCGTTGACCGGCTGACGATCGTCGCCTGCGGCACCAGCTATTACGCCGGGCTGGTCGCCAAATATTGGGTCGAGCAGTTCGCCAGGGTGCCGGTCGACATCGATGTCGCATCCGAGTTTCGCTACCGCCAGCCGGTGCTCGAGCCGGGCGGGCTGGCGCTGTTCATCAGCCAGTCGGGCGAGACCGCCGATACGCTCGCCGCGCTGCGCCATGCGCGCTCCGAGCAGCAGCGGATCGCGGTGGTGGTCAACGTGCCCACCAGCTCGATGGCGCGCGAGGCGGACCTGCTTCTGCCGACCCACGCCGGCCCGGAGATCGGGGTCGCGTCGACCAAGGCCTTCACCTGCCAGCTGGCGGTGCTCGCGGCGCTGGCAGCGAACCTGGCGCGAGCCAAGGGCCGGCTGTCGCGCGACGAGGAAAAGGACATCGTCGCCCACCTCCAGCAGGCGCCGGCGGCGATCAACGCGGCGCTCGGCCATGACGACGAGATCGCCGCGATGGCGCACCTGATCGCTCCGGCCCGCGATGTGCTCTACCTCGGCCGCGGGCCCGATTATCCGATGGCGCTCGAAGGCGCGCTCAAGCTCAAGGAAATCAGCTACATCCACGCCGAGGGCTATGCCGCCGGCGAGATGAAGCACGGGCCGATCGCGTTGATCGACGAGGACGTTCCGGTGATCGTCCTGGCGCCGTCCGGGCCATTGTTCGAGAAGACCGTCAGCAACATGCAGGAAGTGCGCGCGCGGGGCGGCAAGATCGTCCTGATCAGCGATGCCAGGGGACTCGAGCAGGCGGGCGAGGGGACGATGGCGACCATCGAGATGCCCGAGGTCCACCCGCTGATCGCGCCGCTCGTCTACGCGGTGCCGGTGCAGCTGCTCGCCTACCATGTCGCGGTGCTCAAAGGCACCGACATCGACCAGCCCCGCAATTTGGCGAAGAGCGTGACCGTCGAGTGAAAAGCCTGTGGGAGCCGTCGGCCCCGCGCGGTCAGTGCGGCAAGGCTGTGGTGTGGGGCCTGGCGATGGGCGGCGCGCTAGGCCTGGCGCTGCTGGCGGCGATCCTCGCCGACCTGCTCTAGGCGCTCGGGCAGCGAGGCGACGTGGCGCTTCAGGCGCTCGTAGAGGAAATCGATCACCGTTCGGACCCGCGGCGCGTTGCGGACTCGCTCGTGGGTCAACAGCCAGAACGTCCGGTCATGGTCCTCGCGCGGCGCCTTGCAGCGGATCAGGTCCGGCTCCGAATCGGCGACGATGCACGGCAGGACGGCGATTCCGAAACCGGAGCGGACGCCCGACAGCAGGCCAGTGGAGGAGGCGTGGTGCATCGCCACCTGGTCCTCGAGCCCGAGACTTCGCAGCCACGCCTGGTAATGGCGCCACAGATTGCCGCCGCCGCCGCCGATGATCGCGTGGTTGCGCAAGTCCTCCAAGTTTTCAGGGACGCCGTTGCGCGCCGCATAATCGCCGCTGCAGTAGAGCGTCCAATCGTCCCGGCACAGGCGCCGCCCAACCAGGCCGTTGCCGTCGGCCTGGATGGTGCTGCGCAAAGCGATGTCGGCCTCGCCGGCGCCGAGGTCGCGGATCGCCTGGGCGGTGTCGAGCTCGATGATGATTTCCGGGTGGAGCTCGTGGAGCTCGCGGAGAATCGGCGCGAGGAGAGTGACGGCGAAAATCTCCTCGGTGGTGACTCGCACGTTGCCGGACAAATCGCGGGTGCTGGCCAAGGCGGCGCTGTCGAACCTTTGCGCGGCGGCTTCGACCGCCTCGGCATGTGCGAGCAGCTCGACGCCCTCCGGGGTCAACGCGTAACCGGCCTGGCGCTTCTCGAACAAGGTCAGCTTCACCGCCTCCTCGAGGCCGGCGATTCGGCGGGCGACGGTGGTCTGGCTGACCCGCAGCGCCCGGCTCGCGGCGAGCGTGCTGCCGCCCCGCGCAACAGCGAGGAAATAGCGTAAATCGTTCCAGTCGAGCGTCGGGCTGTTCGGCATAATTGCAGAATCATAGCGCAACATCGTTGCTCACGTAAGTTGCAATTTGGGACTAATTAAACGGTCGCGCCGGGAAGCCGGCCCTCAACAGGAGAGGAAGCGACCATGAAGAAAGCCATCTATATCGCCCTGGCGTCCGCGCTGATCACCACCGTGGCGATCAAGGCGGCTCCCGCGATCGCGCAGGAGCCGGCGGCGGCCGAGACCAACATCAGCCGGGTGCGGACCGCCGACCTCGACCTCAGCAGCGACGCCGGCCGGCGCAAGCTCGAGCGGCGGCTCGTCAACGCGGCGCGCGAAGTGTGCGGGACCGCGTCCGACGCCGACGTCGAAGGCAAGAATGCGGTGCGCAAGTGCCGCGGCGAGACGCTCGCCAAGGCGCGTGCGCAAGGCGAGTCGGCCCTCGCGGCTCGCGGCGGAGTCATCGCGGTGACCGCCAGCCGCTGAAAATATCCCCATGGAACGGCGCCTTCTCCCCAGGGCGCCGTTCCGCTTGTCCACGCACCGCAGCCGCCCTAGCCTCGGAAAATGATCGAGGCGAAGGGCGGCTGTCATTGCAAAGCGGTGCGGTTCACCGCCCGGCTGCCCGAGCCGCCGGTGCCGGCGATCGACTGCAATTGCTCGATCTGCCTGATGACGGGTTTCCTGCACATTGTCGTCCCGCGCTCGGACTTGACTCTGGACTGCGGTGGCGATGCGCTGGCCAGCTATCGGTTCGGGACCGAGGCGGCCGAGCATTTGTTCTGCTCCAAGTGCGGGATCAAAAGCTTCTACCAGCCGCGCTCGCACCCCGCTTCGTGGAGCGTCAACGCGCATTGCCTCGACGAGCCGGTCGAGGTGATCGTCGACTGGTTCGACGGACAGAATTGGGAAGAGGCGATCAACGACCTTCCGGGGGACGGGCGGTGATCGGCTCTGCTGCCGCCTGTCTCGACGCAAAGGGATAGCGCAGTTACGGCGCATCCATGCACCGCCCGCTCCGACTGACACTCGACCGAGCCGCGCTCCAGCACAATTGGCGCTGGCTGGCGGAGACCGCCGGCACCGTCTGCGGAGCGGCGATCAAGGCCGACGGCTATGGAATCGGAGCGCGCGAGGCAACGGCGGCGCTGCACGAGGCCGGCTGCCGCGATTTCTACGTGTCGAACTGGGCCGAGGCGGCGGAGCTTGGCGAAGTGCCGGTGGGCGCGAGCCTCGCGGTGCTGCACGGGGTCGGCCCGGACGACGTCGAGGCGGCGCTGGGCTCGACGGCTCGGCCGGTGCTCAACAGCAGCGAGCAGGTCGCGCGGTGGAAGGACATCGCTCCCGGGCGGCCGTGCGACGTGATGATCGACACCGGCATCAACCGGCTCGGGCTGCGGCCGGAGGAGAGCAGCTGCCTCGTCGGGCTCGCGATCGACACCCTGATGAGCCATCTCGCCTGCGCCGACGAGGACCATCCGCTCAACGCCCAACAGCTCGAGCGCTTTGGCGAGGCCGCCGCGACGGTCCCGGCCAAGCGCTTTAGCCTCGCCAATTCGGCCGGCATCTGCCTTGGCCGCGACTATGCGTTCGACCTCGTCCGGCCAGGCATCGCGCTGTACGGCGGAGTGCCGCGGAGAGAGGCCGCCGGAAATATTCGCCAGGTGGCCCACATTGAGGCCGCGATCCTCCAGCGGCGCACCATCCGTGCCGGCGAAAGCTGCGGCTATGGCGCGACCTTTACCGCCGAGGCCGACACCGAAGCGGCGATCCTCAACATCGGTTACGCCGACGGCTATCTGCGCAGTTTCTCGTCGACCGGCAGCGCCTTTGCCGGCGAGATCGCCTTGCCGGTGCTGGGGCGGGTTTCGATGGACCTGATCGCCATCGACTGCGACGCCGCCCCCGACCTCAAGGAAGGCGACTGGGTCGAGATCGATTACGACCTGCCGACCGCGTCGCGGCAGTCGGGGATGTCGCAATATGAGCTGCTGACGACCCTAGGCGAGCGTTTCGAGCGCAGGTGGCGCTGAGCCTTTGGGCGGCGGAGTCTTGGGGCGGTAGCGGCAGAGGTCGATCACCGGGCATTTCCAGCACAGCGGCGTGCGCGCCTTGCAGGTGTAGCGGCCGTGGAGGATCAGCCAGTGGTGCGCGTCGCGGCGGAACGGCTGCGGAGTGATGCGGTCGAGCTTCAATTCCACCTCGAGCGGATTCTTGCCGGGCGCGAGGCCGGTGCGGTTGCCGACCCGGAAGATGTGGGTGTCGACCGCAAACGTCTCTTGCCCGAACGCGGTGTTGAGGACGACGTTGGCGGTCTTGCGGCCGACTCCGGGGAGCCTTTCGAGCTCATCGCGAGTGCGCGGCACTTCGCCATCGTGCTCGCGGATCAGCACCTCGGACAAGGCGATGACGTTCTTCGCTTTGGTGTTGAACAGGCCGATCGTCCGAATCTGGTCGCGCAACGCCTCCTCGCCGAGAATGATCATCTGCTGCGGGGCCCGGACTCGCTTGAACAGGTCGCGGGTGGCGTGGTTGACGCTGACGTCGGTCGCCTGCGCCGACAGCACGACCGCGACCAGCAGCGTGTAGGGGTTCGAATATTCGAGCTCCGTGGTCGGCGCGGGATTGGCTTCGGCGAGCCGTAAGTAGAACTCGAAAACCTGCGCTTTCTTCACCTGGCTAGATTCAAAGGGAATCGATGACGTCGCGCATCGAGTAGAGGCCGGCCGGCTTGCCGACCAGGAAGCGCGCGGCGGCGAGCGCTCCGCGGGCGAAGATCGCTCGGCTTTCGGCGCGGTGCGACAGGACCAGCCGCTCGTCTGGCCCGAGGAACAACACGTCATGGTCGCCGACGACGGTGCCGCCGCGAAGCGAGGCGAAGCCGACCGCTCCGTCGTCGCGCTTGAGGCCGGTTCCGTCGCGCCCGCGCTCGGCCTTGAATTCGGTCGCGCGGCCGAGCGCCGCCGCCTCGCCGAGGACCAGCGCGGTGCCCGACGGCGAGTCGGCCTTGGCGCGGTGATGCACGTCCTGAACTTCGACGTCCCATTCGGGACCAAGCACGCGCGCCGCACGCTCGACCAGGTCGGCGAGCAGCGCGATCCCGAGCGACGTGTTGGCGGCGCGCAGCACCGCGACCTGCTCGGCGGCGGCGGCGATCCGCCGGTCGGCGAGATCGTCGAGCCCGGTGGTCCCGATGAGGATCGGGACTCCGGCGGACGACGCCCTGTCGAGGCTCGACTGGAGCGCCGACGGGACGGAGAAATCGACCAGCACGTCGCCATGGTCCTGGTCGATCGCGAAGCCCGGATCCGCGGCGGCGGCGGCGGCGATCGCCTTGCTCATTCGGCCTTTGGCCGCGAACAGAGTGATTCGGATCGGCTGCTCGGCGGTGCGCATGCGCGGTGCTTAGCGAAGGCGTTCCTGCAGGGCCAGCGCGGCGGCCGGCGCTCGAATCTTGGCGCCGTTGATCATGAACATGTAGCTATCGCGGCCGTCTTTGCGCCAGCGCCGGGCGCGCCTGGCGAAGGCGTCGAGCGCGGCCTCGTGGTAGCCGGTCGGAACCTCGTCGCGCATGCGCTGCAGGCGGGCGTAGGCGAAGCTAGCGGTATCGGAGTCGATGCACGGAAATTCGTCGTCGTCGCCGAACACGATTGCGACGTCATGCGCCCGGCACAGATCGAAGAATTTGCCGTCGCGGAAGCTGTCGTGGCGCGGCTCGATGACGTGGCGAAGCGCAATTCCGTCGAGCTCGCGGGGCAGCAGCTCTAGGAAGTCGGCGATGTCGTCGCGGTCGAACCGGCGGCGCGCCGCGAGCATCCACAGGATCGGCCCGAGCTTGGGGCCGAGCGCGCTCAACCCCTGGGCGAGGAAGTTGCCGATCCCCTCGCCCGCATCCGCCATCCGCGGCCGGGTGACGCAATAGCGCGAGGCCTTGATCGCGAACTGGAAGCCGTCGGGGACCGACGCCGCCCACGCAGCCCAGCTTTTCGGGCTTTGGCGGCCGTAGAAGGTCGCGTTGATCTCGATCGCGCCGAAGGTGCGCGCCGCATATTCGAGCTCCTTGGATTGCGGCAGCGCGGGCGGATAGAAGGTCCCGCGCCACGGCGGATAGGTCCACCCGCCGATGCCGACGCGGACCTCGCCTTTCGCCTCGCGATCAGGCTCCAGGCCCGACCTCGTCGTCGAACTCGAGCGCGGCCGCCGCGCCGCCGCTCAGATTCTTGGGCTTGTTCGGCTCGACCGGAACGCCGCCGTCATCGAGATCCTTGCGGCGGCGGCGGCGGCGGCGTGTTTCCTGTGCCTCGCTCCACGCCAACATGTGGAGGTTGAAGGACTGACGGAGGCCGTGCTTTCGGTGCGCGCGAAATGGATCGGGAATCGGCATCGCCGCCCGATAGCAGATTTCAGCCTTGCGGCCGAACGATTACCCCGCTGGTTCGGCCACGGGTGCGGTCGCGTCCGCTGCCGCCGATGCGGCCCCGCCGGGGGTGATGAAGTCCTCGACCACCTTCCAGCTGCCGTCCGTCTGCTTCTGCCACACGCTCAAATAATTGCCCGTGTCGGTGCGCGGCTGCTTAGTCCCTGGATCGGTCCCCTGCATCGTAAAGTGACCGCGGGTGTAGGCGAGGTCGCCCGACTTCGCGACATGGACCCGGTCGCTCGCGAAGGTGATCTTGAGGTTCGGGTCGGCCAGGAACTCGGTGATCGCGGTGCGGCGCGACTCACTGGCCGCGGCGAGCGGGGCGCCGGGATTGGCGAGCGCCGCATCCTCGGCATAATGACCCATGACCGCATCGACGTTGCGGCTGTTGTAATCGGCGTTCCATTGCGTCTCGATCCCCCGCAATTCCTTTTCGACCGCCGCTACGTCGGTGGCCGGCGCTTTCTGCGGGGCCTGATCGCAGCCGGCAAGCGCAACGAGCGCGGACGCGGCGAGCGCGATTCCGGTGATTTTGCTCATGTGGATTCCCCTTTTTGGATGTGGCGGAACGCAGCACCGGGACAAGGGTCCGTCGCCGCTACAATCACGCGCCGCCGAGTCGCGCAAGCCAATGCGCTCGGTTAGTAGGTGGCGCCATGGCGTCAGCCGGAATTCGCAACATCATTGTCCTCACCGGCGCCGGGGTGTCGGCCGAAAGCGGAGTCGCGACGTTCCGCGGGCCCGACGGGCTGTGGGAGGGCCACCGGGTCGAGGACGTCGCGACCCCGGAAGCGTTCCGGCGCGACCCGGCCCTGGTCCACGCATTCTACGATGCGCGGCGGGCGAAGCTGGGCACTATCGGACCCAACGCGGCGCACGAGGCGCTGGCGCGGCTCGACCGCGATTGGCCGGGCGAGCTGCTGCTGGTCACCCAGAACGTCGACGACCTGCACGAGCGGGCGGGCTCGAAGCGCCTGCTGCACATGCACGGCGAGCTCAAGCGCGGCTGGTGCCTCGCCTGCGACGAGCGGTTCGAATGGGACGGGGCGATGGGTGAAGCGGCCGTCTGCCCGGCTTGCGGCCGACCGGGCCGAGTTCGGCCGGACATCGTCTGGTTCGGCGAGATGCCGTACGAGATGGAGCGCATGGACGAGGCGCTGCAGAGGTGCGACCTGTTCGTGTCAATCGGCACTTCGGGCGCGGTCTATCCGGCCGCGGGCTTCGTCCAGACCGCGCGCTACTGCGGCGCCTGGACGCTCGAGCTCAACCTCGACCCGAGCCAGGGCAGCGTGTTCTTCGATGAGAGCCGAATCGGCAAAGCCGGTGAGCTGGTGCCGGCGTGGGTCGAGGAGGTGCTGCCGCTCTAGTCCTCGCCGTCTTCCCGCTCGGCAAGTGTCTTCGATTGCTCGAAGAGTTCCAGAAACTCTGCTTCGCGATCTTTGGGACTGATGTGCAGGATCACTGCGTTAATCAGCTCCGTTTCATCGTAACTGAAGTTTGCGCAGAATTGGCTGTACCAGAAAACGCTCTCAAGACT
>JBPCQE010000167.1:0-2554 GCA_050998435.1 Sphingomicrobium sp.
GGCTAGTTCAGTCGCAGCGCCGGGTTTCCTTGTACTCGCCGGCGGGCGACTTTTCCTTGATGGTGATGCACTTGCCCTGGCGGACTTCCTCGCGCCAGCTGCCATCGGGATTGCTCACCCGCTGGGCTTTGGGGACGCGCTTGCCGTCCTTGATCTCGTAGTTCCAGTTCTTGGGAAACGATTGCGCGCCGGCGGCCGCGGCATAGCCGAAGGTCGCCGCGACGGCGATCGTGCCGAGCATTGCGGTCCTGGAAACGGTTTTCATCTCGCTACTCCTCATGGTCATCTTACCATGAATTCGTGAACCGAAGCTGACGATGGGTCGAGCGTTGAGTGCGGCGGATGGAGTTCAAGGGCGATTGGCGAGGGTCCCGGCTGGCGCAAGCGGCGGTCGCCAAGCTGAGGAAGCTTAGCCTTGCCTCGCTTTGAATCGGCGGTTGGTCTTGTTGATGACGTAGGTCCGGCCGCGGCGGCGGATCACCCGGCAGTCGCGATGGCGCGCCTTCAAGGACTTCAAGCTGTTGCGAATCTTCATGGCCGGGCGCCTGCTCGTTTCTCGTCGTTTGAAATGTCGGAAGGTCTTGAAAAACCGACGCCGCCCCTACGGTGGGGCCGCTCTCAAGTCAAGGTTGGGGCTGGAGCGCCCAGGTCCGGTCCGGCGGGCTGAGAGCGGTTGAGAATGATGATCTCAGCGCCGCCGCAAAGCCGTAGTAGATGGTCCGAGCCGCTTCGGCGATCGAGCGGGGACGATTGGTGCCGCCCCGAGCGAACAGTGCCACCGCGATCCGGCGACCGTTGGGCAGGGTGATGAAGCCGACGTCCGTGGTCAGCCCCGACAGCGTCCCGGTCTTGTTCTCGACCTGGGTTCCGAAGGGCAGCAGCCCGCGGATTCGGTTTCGCCCGGTCTTGCAGCGGCTCATCAGGCCCAGCAGATACGACCGGCTCGACGGCCGCAGCATTCGCCCGCTGTCGATCCGCTGGAGCAACTCGACCATCGCCTGTGGAGTGGAGGAATCGCGAATGTCGTGAGGTCGCGGCGGGCGCGCAGGAGCTGGGCGATGCTGCGGTCGATTCGAAGCCCGGTCAGGCCGTTCTGGGACAGCCAGGCCTGCACCGTCCTCGGCCCGCCGAGGTCTCTCAGCAGCAGGTCGGTCGCGGGATTGTCGCTGCGGATGATCATCGCTTCCATCAGCCGCGCCGCCGAGCGGCCGCCGATCATGTCGTCGAGCGAGCGGCGCCCGTGCTCGACCTGAGCGAGATAGTTCGCGGCAATCGCGATCTTGACCGTGCTCGCCATCGGGAAGGGCTCGTCGCCGTTGATGCTGACCAGTTCGCCGCTCTTGAGGTCGATCGCGGCCACTCCGACATCGCCGGGAGTCGATGCCGCCAGCGAGGAGAGCTGGTGCTCGAGCGTCTGCAGGCTCGGCGACGAAGCCGCCAAGGCGGGCTGCGCGGCAAACGCCAGGAACCAGCAGAGAACAGCAACCAAACGCATGCTTCACCCGCTCCTGCAACCGGTCGGAGTCATCGCCAAGCGACCGGCTTAGTTCCAAATCGTTGACATTGTCTCACTTCGGGGCGGGGGCTCACCCCGGCCACGGCTCCGTTGGTCGGAGAAAATGCGGTCAGACAGCGCGGACGCTCAGGCTAGCGGCGGCGCGTCGGCATGTTGCGCGAATGCCTCGGCGGTGAACGCGGCCTGCTGCGGCACAAATTGAGCCATCGGACCGAAGTCCCATCCGCCGACAGCCGCGGCGACCGCAAAGTGCGCATTGCCCGGCAGGGCATCGAGCAGAGCGTCGAGCGGATTGTCCCCGCCGCCCGAAAGTGCCTCGGCGACAACCCGGGCGACTTCGCCATTGGCCTTCGAGTGCCCGACGACGGTCATTGCGTCCGGCGCCGCGGCGAAGTCCGCCGCCGGCATCACCACCGCCTCGGCAACCAGCGTCGCCTGGGCTCGGAGATCGACCTGCGCCGGGACGTCGGTGCCGCCAGGCAACGCGGTCATCGCGACCGCCTGCGCCGCCTCTCCGGCGACCAAAGCAGATACCTGCGTCGCGCCATCCCCGCGGACGCTCAGCGACAGCGACGCAGCGCCTCCGTCCAGCGATTCCCGGATCTCGCCCGCCAAATCCGAGCGAATTGACCAGTCGCTTGCCGCGGGGTTCGCCATCCCGCCGCCCGCAATCGACGCGCTGCCCATCAAGCCAGGGCCATCATCGGCCGCCATCGGGCTTTGCGCGGCCGCCGGCGCCGACATCAGTCCGGCGGCGGCGACCGCCCCGAGCAGCACGGTGTTGCTGTTCGCGCTGCTCGTCGACTTCACCGCGCTGTCGGCGGTGCGGCTGACCGAAACATTGGTGACCGCCCCGCCCGACAGATAGCGGACGGCGACAGCCCCGGTGCCGTTGATCGTGCTGAGCGTCACCCAATTGTCGGCGCCGCCGTCCATGTCGACCTGGACCAGGCCGCCGGTGGTTACCCGCAGATAGCCGCCGGCGAGGACGTTGGTGCCCGCCGCAACTCCCAGGATCTGCGTGACGTCGACCACGTC
>JBPCQE010000152.1:0-8770 GCA_050998435.1 Sphingomicrobium sp.
CAGCTGTTCGACGCGTTTCCAAAGCCGATGCGCAAGGCCCACGCCGATGCGATCCGAACGCACCGGCTGCGCCACGAAATCCTTGGCACCAAGGCCGCGAACCGATTCGTCAACCGGCTCGGGCCAAGCGTCGCGCTCGACCTGACCGAGGAGGAGGGCGCCTCGCTCGGCCAGGTGATCGCCGCGTTCCTGGTCGTCGAGCGGCTGCTCGACCTCGACCAACTGTGGGACCAGATCGACTGCGCCGCGCTACCCGAGGCGGTGCGCATCGAACTGTTCGCGATCGCCGCGAGCAGCGTTCGTTCACATTTGTCGGACATCCTTCGCTCGGCCGGCGGCGAGACCCGCGTCAGCGCGCTGTGCAAGCTGTACGAACCGGGCGTCCGAAAGATCGCCAGCGCCACGACCAAGCTGATCCGGGCCGAAGTGCGCAACGAGGCGGCCCTCCGCCGCGACCGGCTGCTGGCGCTCGGAGCCAGCGAGGAGATCGTCCGCGGATTGGTGCGACTATTCGAGCTCGACGGGGTGTTCGGGCTCGCCGCTCTGGCGGCTCGGCGCAAGGTCGATGAGGTCGCCCTGACGCACGCCTATACCAAGCTCGGCGAGGCGCTCGGCCTCGACTGGGCGCAGCAGCAGGTCGCGCGCTTCGTTCCCGGCAATCAATGGGAGCGGCTGCTGACCGCCGGCTTGGCGCGCGATTTCGAGCAGTTGCGGATCGATTTCCTGTCGCGCCGGCGGACCAGCCGGCCCGATGCCGCCGTCGACCAGTGGGTCGCGAGCCAGGGCGCTCGGATCGCCCAGTTCCGCCAGGTCCTCAACCGCGCTCGGGCGGAAGGCGCGGTCAGCGCGCCGATGCTCGCCCAGATCGCCAGCCAGGCTCGGATCCTGCTGGCGCGGTAGCCGAAGCTCAGCCGACCAAACTGCGCGCGAACAGCCACTGGCGGATCGCCGAGGTCAGGTTGGGCGGCGATTGCGCTTCGAGCCGGGCGGCGTCGATCTCCGCGACCAAAGCGTTGACCGGCCGCGCCAGGTCTTGCGCGGCGATCTCCAGCGCTCGCCAGAACAGGGGCTCGAGGCTGATCGAGGTCGGATGTCCGGCGATCAGCACCGAGCGCTTAACGGGCGGTGCGTAGCCGAGTGGTTGCCGAAGATCGACCACCATCAATACATGTGCTGGCCGCCGTTGATCGACAAGGTCGAGCCGGTGACGAAGCCGGCGTTCTCGTCGACCAGGAAAACCACCCCGCGGGCGATCTCGTCGGCCTTGCCGAGACGGTTGACTGGAATCCGGGAGACGATCTTGGCCAGCACGTCCTCGGGCACGGCGGCGACCATGTCGGTGTCGATGTAGCCCGGAGCGATCGCGTTGACCGTGACTCCCGAGCGCGCCCCTTCCTGCGCCAGCGCCTTGGTGAAGCCGTGGATCCCCGACTTGGCGGCGGCATAATTGACCTGGCCGTACTGGCCGGCCTGGCCGTTGATCGAGCCGATGTTGACGATCCGGCCGTAGCCGCGGCCGAGCATGCCCTCGAACACCGCCTTGGCCATGTTGAAGCAGCCGCCCAAATTGGTGTCGATCACCTGCTGCCATTTATCGCGGTCCATGCGCTTCATGGTCGTGTCGCGGGTAATGCCGGCGTTGTTGACCAGCACGTCGACGGGCCCGAGCTCCGATTCGACCTGGCGGACGCCCTGCTCGCACGCGCCGTAATCGGCGACATCCCATTTGAACGCCCGAATTCCGGTGCGGTCGGAGAACGCGGTCGCCCGCTCGTCATTGCCGGCGTAGTTCGCCGCGACCTTCATTCCCATTTCGTTGAGCGCGATGCTGATCGCTTCGCCGATGCCGCGCGTGCCGCCGGTGACAATCGCCACTCGAGCCATGAATCCCTCCTCATTGCTGAAGTCGACGCGGCTTAGGTCGCCGGCCACCAACCTTCAAGTTCGCGGGCGATCAGCTGCTCGAGCATGGCCATGCCCTCGGGCGAATCGTTAAGGCATTCGAGCCGCGCGAAATGCGTGCCGCCGGCGGCGAGGAACGAGTCGCGGCCGCGGATACCGAGCTCCTCGATCGTTTCCAGGCAATCCGCGGAGAAACCGGGTGCGGCGATGGCGAGGCGCTGGACTCCCTTGCCGGGGTAGGCGGTGAGCGTCGAGTCAGTCGCCGGCTCGAGCCATTTGGCGCGGCCGAAGCGCGACTGGAAGGCGATGTCGACCTCGCGGCCCGGCGCCTCGCCGAGCAGCCGGGCGGTTGCCAAGCACTGATCGTAATAGGGATCGCCGAGTTGGCGCGTCCGCTCGGGCATTCCGTGGAAGCTCAGGAGCAGGCTCTGCGGCTCGAAATCGAGCGCTGCGAGCTGGCGCTCGAGATTGGTTCGCAACGCGCCGATGTAGAGGGGGTCGTCGAAATAGGGCGGCAGAGTGCGCACCGCGGGCTGGAAACGCATCGTCGCCAGTTGCGCGAACAGCGCGTCGGTGGAGCTCGCGGTCGTCGCCGCGCAATATTGCGGATAGAGCGGCGCGAACAGGATGCGGTCGACATCGGCGTCAAGCATCTTGGCGATTGCGGTGCCGATCGACCTTTTGCCGTAGCGGAAGGCCAAGCTGACGATCATCTCGTCGCCCAGCCGCTCGCGCAGTTTGGCGGCCTGGCGCATGCTGATCGCCAGCAGCGGCGAACCTTCGTCGGTCCACACTTCCCGGTAGGCTCGCGCGGATTTCGCTGGTCGCGTGCGCAGGACGATTCCGCGCAGGATCGGCTGCCACAGCAATTGCGGGATCTCGATCACGCGCGGGTCCGAGAGGAATTCGGCGAGATAGGTCCGAACCGAGGCGGCGTCGGGCGCCTCGGGCGTTCCCAGATTGACGAGCAGGACTCCGATCATTCGGCCGACATCGGGTCGAACGGCAGGCTTCGCAAGCGCTTGCCGGTCGCGGCATAGATCGCATTGGCGACCGCCGGCGCCAGCGCGGCGACGCCGAGGCCGCTGACTCCGCCGGGTGCGGAGTGGCTTGGGACGAGCTCGACTCGGATGTCGGGCGTTCGAGCGATCCGCGGCAGGCCGATTGATCCCAGTGGACGCGAGCGCGGCATCCCGGCCGCCCACTCGGGATCGCGAACCCCGGCGAGTCCGAGCGCGTAGATGAGACCGCTTTCGATCTGCTGGCGGACCAGCTGCGGGTTGACGACCCGGCCGCAATCGACCGCGGCGACCAGCCGGTGGACCTCGACGGTCTGGTCGGCGCCAATGGTCGCGTCGGCGAGCAGACCGATGTGCGATCCAAACGCGGAAGCTGCCGCGAGGCCTTGCGTGCTGCCGCGGGCGCCGCCGTCCCAGCCCCCCGCCGCCGCCGCCGACTGAATGCAGCGCGCGAGCATCGGGTTGGGCCCAAGCATCGCCATCCGGAATGCGAGCGGCTCGTGGCCTGCCGCGTGGGCGAGTTCGTCGATGAAGCTTTCGATGAAAAAGGCCATCGCCCGCTGCGGATGGCCGCGCAGGTAGCCGGTGGGGAACGGAGCGGCCACCGGCACCGCCTCGATGCCGAGATCGGCGATCGAGTAAGGCGGGATCGCTCCGTCGAGCGCGCTTTGGCCGAGGATTTCGGGTTCACCGGCTCCGGCAAGGCGACGGATGGCGGCACCGAGGCCGTCGCTGGTCACGACGCGCATTTTCAACGCCGCGGTGATTCCGCCGGTCCCGGGCAGCGCCGTCATCCGCGCCAGTGCGGCGGGCGCGATCCGGTCGTGGTTCTGGCTGCCGCCCGGAGACAGGCTGAGGTGGACCGGCCGCTTGAGCTCGCGGGCCAGTTCGACCGCGATCGGGATTAAGTCGGCTTCGAGCGCGCGGCCACCGGAATCACCGACCGGCATCGGGTAGAGCGTCACCTTCGCGGCGTCGAGGCCGGCGGCTTCGGCGGCCGCGGCGCGGGCGAAATCGGGCGACAGGGTCGGTGCCCAGACCTCGAGCCGGTCGCCGCGAAAGCGGGCGGTGGCGGTCATGGGCTCGAGCCCGAAATGCTGCGCCGGGGCGACCCAGTAAGTGGCGGCCAGAGGCCGCGATCCGTCGACCGCCGAAGCATAGTCGCCGCGGCTGAACCAAATGCTGGAGTCGCCGCCGTCCAGCAGGTTGTCGAATAGGGCTCGGACGCCATCGCGTGCCGGGCTCGCCGGCGCGGAGAATTGCGGGTTTGCGGACTTGAGTGCCTGCTCGGCCGCCCACCAGCTGTCAGCGGCGATTGAAAGCCATTGATTTCGTACGACAATATGGTGCGCGCCCGCGCCCTTGCGGGAAAAGGCGGTGAGGCGGCCGCCGGGCGGCGCGAGGCGGGCGGCGGCGAACAGCATGTCGGGCAGCCGCACGTCGCCGGCGAAGCGGAAGCTGCCGTCGCTCTTGCCCGGAAGGTCGAGGCGCGGCAACGGCTTGCCGGTGAGCCTCGCACCGCTTGAGCGGCGGGGCGGACTGGATGGAGGGTTGTAGCCGGCCGCTTCCTCGGCGAGCTCGGCGAAGGCGAAAGTTCTCGACTGGTGGAGGACGAAGCCGTCGGCGGTGTCGCATTCCTGCGGGTCGACGTCCCAGCGGTTGGCGGCGGCGGCGATGAGCATCGCCCGGGCGGTCGCTCCGGCCTCGCGTAGCGGCTGCTCGAACGCCCGGATCGAAGTCGAGCCGGCGGTGATGCGGAGAGGGTCGTCCAGCCAGCCCTCCTCCTCGGCGACCGAGTTGGCGTAAACGGCGGCGAGCGGCGCCGGCTCGACCGCGACGGTGTCCCAGGCAGCGCCCAATTCGTCGGCGACGATCTGCGGAAGCGCGGTCCACACGCCCTGCCCGGTCTCGACCTGCGGCACCGCGACCGTCACTCGCCCGTCGACCCCGATCTTGAGGTAATGGCCGAACGCCTGCTCGCCTTTTCGTGTCGCGAGCGTACTGTCCAATCCGCGCGGCCAGGCGAGGTAAGCGACGATCAGGCCGATCCCGGCGCCGCCGCCGATCAGCAGCGTCCGTCGGTCGATCGCGGCCAGCGTCCTGGTCAACGCGCGTATTGAGCTTTCAGGGCGACCCGGTCGATCTTGCCCGTTCCGAGGCGCGGCAAGGCCTGGTCGGAGAAAATCATCCGCGCCGGCACCTTGAACGCCGCCAGCCGCTGCTCGAGGAAGGCGCGCAAACTGGCCTCGTCGAGAGCGCTGTCTTCCTTCGGAACGACGATCGCCATCGGCACCTCGCCGAGCCGCTCGTCGGGAACGCCGAACACCGAGACTTCGGCGACGTCCGGGCACGCGTAGCAGGCGGCCTCGACCTCGGCGGCGGAAATGTTCTCGCCGCCGCGGATGATGATGTCCTTCTTGCGATCGACGATGAACAGATAATCGTCCTCGTCGAGATAACCGATGTCGCCCGAGCGAACATAACCGTCGCTGGTGAACAGCAACTCGGTTGCCGCGGGGTTGCGCCAATAGCATTTGATGTTCGCGGCCGAGCGGATGGCAATCTCGCCGCGCTCGCCGGTCGGCAAATGCGCGTCCCCGGCGCCGAGGATCGCGACCTCGACGAACGGCTTGGCCGGGCGGCCGGTCGACGCCGGCTTGGCCGCGTAACTGCCCCAGAAATTAATGCAGCCGACCGCGTTGGTCTCGGTCAGGCCGTAGCCAAGCGCCGGCTGGGCTTCGGGAAATTCCTGCTTCAGCCGCTCGACATGGCTGACCGGCCGCGGAGCACCGCCGGCGGTGATGTCCTTCAATGACGACAGATCGTGCTTGTGGCGGTCGGGGTGGTTCATCAGCTCGAGGCTCATGGTCGGAACCCCGACGAAATAAGTGATCTTTTCCTTTTCGATCAGCTTGAGCGCCTCGCTCGCGTCCCATTTGGGCATCACCACCATGCAGCGCCCGACGACGAAGCTGTTGAGCATCACCGGCACTTCCCCGGTGACGTGGAACAAGGGCACGCTGAGCAGCGTGCGCGGCGGGGTTTCGGGCGCCCGCCCCTCCTCGGTCAGCAGGCCGAGCAGGGTCATCAGGCCGCTGGCGTATATGTAGGCGCCGGTGGTCACCGCGCGGTGGGTCGACAAGGCGCCCTTGGCCTCGCCGGTCGAGCCGGACGTAAACAGGATGGTCGCATCGTCCTCGGGAGCGATCTCGGGCAGCGAGGCCGTCGGGTCCGAGCCCTCGAGCAGCCGCGCCAGTGCGCCATCCAGCGGCTGCTCGACCGGCAGCGTGACGACCTCATAGCCGCCGCCGGTCGCCTCGATCCGCCTAGCGCGCGGAGCGTCGGCGATCACCAGCTTGGGCTCGACCAGTTCCAGCGCGTGCGCGAGCTCGTGGCTTTGCCACCAGCCGTTGATCAGGGTCGCGACTCCGCCCGCTTTCAAAATCGCCATGTAGGCGACCAGCCAGCTCGGGCAGTTGCGCATCGCGAGGCCGACCCGGTCGCCCTTGCCGATGCCGCGACCGGCGAGCGCCAGGGCAAGCGTTTCCGATATGCGGTCGAGGTCGGGGAAGTTCAGCCGCTCGTCACCCGCGACCATCGCCTCGCGGCCGTCGGCGTAGAGCTCGCAAAAGGCGCGGAACAAGCCCGGCAGGGTTGCCGGGAAATTGCCGACGATCGCCCGCCCCTCGGAGTCGCGCTCGATCACCAGCCGCCCGCCCGGCCCGATCACCGCCGCGAGCACTGCGTCGAACCTGCGGTCGAGTTCGCTCGGCATTTTCGGCTCGGCTCCTTTGCCCTTTGCGGAAGGCCATCTTATGAGGCGCTGAACCTCAAGGGGGAAGTCCTTGCAACCCGTCAATATCGCTTCCGACGCAATCGCCTGGACCGACCTTCATCTGTCGCCGGTCGCGCTCGACCTCGGGCTGTTCGAGCTGCGCTGGTACAGCCTCGCCTATCTGGCCGGGATTTTCATCGGCTATTGGTACATGCTCAAGCTGCTGAAAGAGCCGGGCGCGCCGATGGCCGGCCGCCACGCCGACGACCTCGTTTTCTATGCTGCGCTCGGGATCATCCTCGGCGGCCGGCTCGGCTACGTGCTGTTCTACAACCTCGACCACTATCTCCAGAATCCGGTCGACATATTGAAGCTGTGGGACGGCGGCATGTCGTTCCACGGCGGGGTGATCGGAACGACGCTCGGAATCCTCTACCTGGCGCGCAAGGAAAAGCTGCCGTGGCTGCGGATCCACGACTATGTCGCCTGCTGCGTTCCGTTCGGGCTGTTCTTCGGCCGCCTCGCCAATTTCGTGAACCACGAATTGTGGGGCGCCGAAACCAACGTCGCCTGGGCGGTGCGATTCCCCGAGATCGCGGCGACTGGCGAGACGATCCTCGGGCCGCCGCGCCACCCCACGCAGTTGTATGAAGCCGGGCTCGAAGGCTTGGTGCTGTTCGCGATCCTGTGGTGGATGTTCTGGAAGACCGAAGCGCGCTACCAGCCGGGCAAGCTCGTTGGAGCGTTCATCCTGCTCTACGGCCTGTTCCGCTTCGCGGTCGAGTTCGTCCGCGAGCCCGATTCGCAGCTGGTCGAGTTCGCCGCGTCGAGCGGGTTGCACATGGGCCAGTGGCTGTCGCTGCCGATGATCGTCGGCGGGCTTTACCTGATGATGACCGCGGCCCGGCGGCGGGTTCGGGTCGAGCCGACCCTGGGCCCGGCGAGCGTCGCCTGAGCGAGTTTCGCGACGAGCTTTTCCAAATGATCCGCGCGGGCGGCCCGATCAGCGTCGAGCGCACCATGGCCCTCAGTAACGCGCATTATTACGCGACCCGCGATCCACTGGGCGCGGCGGGCGATTTCACGACCGCGCCCGAGATCAGCCAGATGTTCGGCGAGATCGTCGGTGCCGCGCTCGCCGATTGCTGGCTTCGGGCGGGAGCGCCGCTGGACGCAGTGTACGCCGAGCTCGGCCCGGGGCGCGGGACGCTCGCCGCAGACGCGCTGCGGGTGCTTCGCAAAGCGGGGTTCGCGGGCGAAGTGCACTTCGTCGAGACCAGTCCGGTGTTGCGGGCGCAGCAGGCGGAGCGAATCCAAGGTGCGCGGTGGCACGAGACGCTCAGCGATTTGCCGGACGCGCCGCTGCTGCTGGTCGCCAACGAGTTTTTCGACGCGCTGCCGGTGCGGCAGTGGATCGGGGACGAGGAGCGCCGGGTGACGGTCGAGGGCGATGCGCTGGTGTTCACGACGGACGGGCCGATCCGCGAGGATTCGCCGGCGCGCGAGCAAGCGGTGCAGATGATCGCCAGCCATCTCGCGGCCTTCGGCGGGGTCGCGCTGGTCATCGACTACGGACATGCGCGCTCGGGCGAGGGCGATACGCTGCAGGCGGTGCACGCCCATCGCTACGCCGACGCGCTCGCCGAGCCTGGAGAGCAGGATCTGACCGCACACGTCGATTTCGAGGCGCTTGGGAAGGCCGCTTCGATTGGCGAGGTCGAAGTGACGCGCGTTGTCAGTCAGGGCGAATGGCTCGAGCGGCTCGGGATCGCCGCTCGCGCCGAATCGCTCGCTGACGTCCACCCGGAGCGGGCGGAGGACTTCGCCGCGGCGCGCAAGCGGCTGAGCGCCGCCGACGCGATGGGGAGATTATTCAAGGTGATGGCCGTCCATTCGCGCTCGTGGCCGGCGCCGGCGGGGTTCGACCCGTGAGCGTCGAGGTGATCCGGGCGACCAACCTGGGCGTCCCGCACGGCTTCCTCGGCCGGCGCGGCGGCGTGTCGGCCGGGGAGGTTGCCGGCCTCCACCCCCGTTCTCGCCATCGGCACAACCACCACCCGATCGTCAAGAAACC
>JBPCQE010000014.1:0-19752 GCA_050998435.1 Sphingomicrobium sp.
GCTGATCGGCACGCTGATCGCTCTGGCGCTCATCGCCGGGATGCTGGTTCTGCGCAGCGTCGGCGAGCGGATCACCGCTTCGGACCCCGACTATCGTAGCTGGAAATCGGTGATCGGGCGAGTGCTGGCCAAGACCAGCCTCGCCTTCATGATCATCGCCGCACTGGCGATCGTCGCCAACTTCGTCGAGCCGCCGAGGCGCGCCGCGCGACTGGTCGACATATTGTTCATCATCGCCTGCGCCATCCAGGGCGCGGTCTGGGCGCGCGAGCTGATCCTCGGGGTGATCAGCCGCCGAATTGGCGAGGAGCCGGGCGAGACCACGCTCGGCAATGCGGTGTCGGTGATCCGAGTGCTGGTCAGCATCGCTTTGTTCGCGATCGCCTTCATCGTTATCCTCGACAATGTCGGGGTCAACGTCACCGCGCTGGTCGCCGGGCTCGGCATCGGCGGCATCGCCATCGGCCTCGCCGCCCAGGGTATCTTCTCCGACCTGTTCGCCGCCCTCGCGATCCTGTTCGACAAGCCGTTCAAGCGCGGCGACGTAATCCGCTACGACAACAGCGTCGGAACGGTCGAGCGCATCGGCCTCAAGACCACCCGGCTGCGCTCGCTGACCGGCGAGCAGATGGTGATGGCCAACACCAAGCTGCTCGAGCGGGAGATCCACAACCTCGCCGATGGCCGCAGCCGACGAATGACGCTCAACTTCGGGCTCGTCTATCAAACTCCGATCGAGAGACTCGAGCGCGTCCCGGAGCTGGCCCGGGCAGCGGTTGAGGAGCGGCAGGGATGCAAGTTCGTGCGCTGCACCCTGAGCGGCCTCGCCCCGTCGAGCCTCGATCATGAATTGCTGTTCGAGATCGCCAGCCTCGACCAGGACGCGATCGCCGGCCATCGCTCGGCGGTGATCATGAACCTGCTCAGGATTTTCGCCGAGCAAGGCGTCCAGTTCGCCTACCCGACGCAAACCACCTTCACCGCCGCGCCCGACGGCACTCTGGTGATGCCCTACGCGCCTCCGGCGTCCAAACGCTGATGCCGATCGCGTCGCTCGACGAAATTCGAAGCCGAATCGGGACGAAGGTCGGAGTTTCGGATTGGCTGACCATCGGCCAGGACCGAATCGGCGCGTTCGCGGACACCACCGAAGACCGCCAGTTCATCCACGTCGACGCCGAAGCGGCGGCGCAAACTCCGTTCGGCGGCACGGTCGCTCACGGTTTCCTGTCGCTGGCGATGCTGTCGCGGATGGGCGCCGACGCGATGCTGTTGCCCGACAGCATTCGAATGGGAGTCAATTATGGCCTCGACCGGGTGCGCTTCATTGCCCCGGTGCGGTCCGGAAAGCGGGTCCGCGGCCGCTTCACTCTTGACTCGGTCGAGGACAAGGCGCCGGGGCAAATCCTCGTGCGCCATACCGTCACGGTCGAAATCGAGGGTGAGGACAAGCCCGCGCTCACCGCCCAGTGGCTGACCTTATTGTTCGTCTGAGGAGATCGAGATGCCCACCCGCGACGCCGTCATCGTAGCGACCGCCCGAACCCCGATCGGCAAGGCCTATCGCGGCGCCTTCAACGCCACTCCGTCGCCGACGCTCGCCGCTTTTCCCATCCGCGCGGTTGTCGAGCGGGCCAAGCTCGATCCGGCCGAAATCGACGACGTGATCATGGGCGCGGCCCTGCAGCAGGGCGTCCAGACGACGATCGGCCGAACTGCCGCGCTTCGCGCCGGGCTTCCGGTCACCGTCGCCGGAATGTCGATCGACCGCCAGTGCGCATCGGGGCTGGTGGCGATCGCGACCGCCGCCAAGCAGGTGATCGTCGACCGAATGGACGTGGTCGTCGCCGGCGGAGTCGAATCGATCAGCCTCGTCCAGACGGGGGACATGCGCCTGGGCCCCGATCCTGAGCTGCTGTCGATGCACAACGGCGTCTACATGCCGATGATCGACACCGCCGAGATCGTCGGCAATCGCTACAGCGTCAGCCGCGAGCGCTGCGATGAATATGCGCTGCGCTCGCAGCAGCGCACTGCCGCGGCGCAAGCCGAGGGACGCTTTGCCGACGAGATCATCCCGGTCACCGCGACCATGGGCGTGAAGGACAAGGAGACCGGCGCGGTGTCGATGCGCGAAGTCACCATCGACAAGGACGAGGGCAACCGGCCCGAGACGACGCTCGAGGGCCTCGCCAAGCTCGAGCCGGTGCGCGGGCCCGACAAATTGATCACCGCCGGCAACGCCAGCCAGCTCAGCGACGGAGCATCGGTCGCCGTGGTTATGGAGGCGTCACTGGCCGCCAAGCGCGGGCTCGAGCCGCTCGGCCGCTACATGGGCATGGCCGTCGCCGGAACCGAGCCCGAGGAAATGGGCATCGGCCCGGTGTTCGCGGTGCCCAAGCTGCTCGACCGCTTTGGCCTCAAGGTCGACGACATCGGCCTGTGGGAGTTGAACGAGGCGTTCGCGGTCCAGGTGCTCTACTGCCAGGACAAGCTCGGCATCCCCGACGAAATCTTCAATGTCGACGGCGGCGCGATCTCGGTCGGCCACCCTTACGGGATGAGCGGCGCTCGGCTGACCGGCCACGCGCTGATCGAAGGCAAGCGCCGCGGCGCCAAATATGTCGTCGTCACCATGTGCGTCGGCGGCGGAATGGGCGCGGCGGGCTTGTTCGAGGTGCTGTAGGCGCAGATGGACGCCATCGAGCTCATCGCCCTCGCTTCCTCGATCAGCCTGCTCGCCGGCTGGCGGCTGTACCTGGTCACCTTCGTCACTGGCCTGGCGATGAAGTTCGGCTGGATCGACCTGCCCGAGCGGCTGCAGGCGCTCGACGTGCTTGCCGACAATTGGGTGCTGGGAATTGCCGCCACGGGCGCGGTGGCGGAATTCTTCGCCGACAAGATCGCCTGGGTCGACAGCGCCTGGGACGCGGTCCACGGCTTCGTCCGGCCGATCGGCGGAGCCCTATTGTCCCTGGCGATCATCGACGCCGGCGACCCCGCCTGGCAGGTCGCGAGCTTCCTGCTCGGCGGCGCGGCGGCGTTCACCGCCCATGCCGGCAAAGCGGGCGCCAGGACGCTCGTCAACGCCAGCCCGGAGCCGTTCTCCAACGTCGTCGTCTCGACCGCCGAGGACGTCGCGACCGGCGGGCTGCTCGCGCTCGCCATCGCCAACCCGATCGCCGCCGCGCTGATCGCGGTCATTCTCGTCATCCTGTCGCTGTGGCTGGTGCTCGCCGCCCGCCGAGCGCTCAAACGCCTGCTTGAACCCAAACGCCGGCCGGCGGGTTGAACGCCCAACAGGAGGACCAAGGATGCCCGTTTCCGAACAGCCATTGGTCGAGCGCATCGCACGAGTGCTCGCCGCCGCCGCGCACAGCAGCAATGCCGAAGGCAGCGACCCATCGGCGGGCCCCAAGGTCGACCTCGTCTGGCGCGAGCACGTCGACCAGGCGCTGGCGGTGCTCCACACAATGCGCGAGCCGGACGCGCCGATGGCCGCGGCTGGCGACACCGAGACCTGGGCGAAAATGGTCGAAACCGCGATCGCGGAGGCCGAGCAAGGGGCTTCGGCCGCCTCAGCTTGATTCAGCCGCCAAACCTCAACAGGAAGTCGGCGAAGCGATACCAGGCCTCGCTGTAGCCGATCAGCGGCCGCAACGCCTGCACGGTCACCATGACGCCCAGGCCCCACCAATAAGCCGGGTGCACGCGGCCATTGCTGCGCCGGTCGTGGACCATCGCCGCGACGATCAGCAGTGCGACCAGGACACCGGCTAACATCGTATTCTCGATCGGCTGCGCCGGTCCCATCCCCGGCCGGGCGCCCGCTCCGCCGCCGGTCGCCGCAAGAAAGAAAAACCGCGCGACCGCGGCTTGCAGCAAAGCGGTGGTGGCGACCAGCATCAGCCGCTTGTGCCATTCGGGGCGCCGCAGATTGACCAGCGCCGCAGTGACGAACCCGGCGAACATCAGGACGCCGCTGATCGGCACGATCGCAAAGGCGCGCGCGGCATCGCCCTCGCCGGCGTCGAGGCGAACCTGAAGGCCCTGAAGCACAACCGCAAAGCCAGTGAACAGCATTGCGGTGGCGAGGGAAATCCCGACCAGTCCCCAGGCGCGGTGACGCCTGAGCTGGCGGTTGGCGACGAACACCGCCTGCGACAGGAAAAACAGCGTCCACAGCGAGAACAGCAGCCCGTGCAAATGCATCATCGGAGAGCCGACGAAGGTCCCCCGGCCAATCTGCAGCCAGTAAGTGCCGAAGAAGCCGCCGAATGCGATGGCGGCGCAAACCGCGGCCATGGTGACGTAGAAGCGGCCAGCCGACGGCCGCACCCGATCCGTCGCGATTGTCGCCATATTCCCCCCGCGCGGCGCGCTACGTCGCCATTGAGTCGTGGGTTACGGCATAATGCAAACTGGGTCCGGAGTGGAGCACCTTTAGCGGTGCTCGGCGATCCACTTCTCGACGACCGGCGCGATATTGTCGCGCCACTTGCGGCCGTTGAAGATGCCGTAATGGCCGGCGTCCCTGGCCATGAAATACTTCTTCTTCGACGCCGGAAGACGCTTGGCAATGGCGAGCGCGGCCTTCGTCTGGCCAAGTCCGGAAATGTCGTCGCGCTCGCCTTCGATCGCCAGCAGCGCGGTGTCGCGGATCGCCGCCGGATCGACGCGCGTCCCGCGATGGACGTACTTGCCGTCGGGAATCAGGTGGCGCTGAAAGACGACGTCGACGGTCTGCAAATAGAATTCCGCGCTCATGTCGCTAACCGATCGATATTCTTCGTAAAAGTCGCGGGTCGCGTCGGCGCTCTCCTCGTCGCCTTCGACGAGATGCTTGAACATCTCCCAATGGCTGATGAGGTGGTCGCCCAAATTCATGGACATGAATCCGGCGAGCTGCAGGAAGCCCGGGTACACCTGCCGACCTGCGCCCGGGTAGATCATCGGCACGGTTGCGACGACATTGTTCTCGAACCAGGCGTGCGGCCGCTGCGTCGCCAAAATGTTGATCGCGGTCGGCGCCCGGCGAGTGTCGATCGGGCCGCCCATCATTGTCAGGCTCTTGGGCCGCCACGGATTCTTGTCCGCCGCCATCAGCGCGGTCGCCGCGAACGCCGGCGCGGCCGGCTGGCAGACGGCGAGCATGTGCGGCCGCTCGCCGCTGGCTTCGCCGATCGCCTCGAGGAACTCGACCAGATAATCGACGTAATCGTCGAGGTCGAAGCTGCCGTCCGACAACGGCACCAGCTTCGCGTCCTTCCAGTCGGTGATGTAGACGTCGTGGCGAGGAAGCAGCCGCTGAACCGTGCCGCGCAGCAGGGTCGCGAAGTGGCCCGACATCGGCGCGACGATCAGCAGCTTGGGATGATTTGCCGGCGCTCCGACGCGAACGAAATGCTTGAGGTCGCCGAACGGCTTGGAGACGGTGATTTCCTCACGGACCGGCACCGCCTTGCGGCCGATGGTGGTCGAGGTCAGCCCGAACTCGGGCTTGCCGCGCAGCGCCGCGACATGCGCGAAGACGCCGAGGCTGGCCGCAACGACCGGCCCCATCGAGCTGTATGACAGCGGATTTGCGGGGTTGTTGAGCCATCCGGCGCCCATTCCGGCGAGTTTGCTCGCTCCGGCAAGGAACGAGCGCTGCACTTCATAGGCATCGTAAAGCATCAGACCTCGGGGGATGAGTGGGCGCTGGAAAGCCCAATGTGGCGTTCCATGGCCTCCGAAGCAAGGAGGATGCTGCATTGCGGCTGCAGCGCGGCAATTGAGGCCCCAATTGAGGCGGGACCGCCACGCTGCTAGTCCTCGCGCCGATGGCGCCGAAAACCGAAAAGCAGCCCGAAGACACGCGCAGGATCGGCAATCTCAGGCTGGTCTGGAGCTACGCGGCGAAATACCCGCAACAGATCGCCGCGGCGGTTTTTTTCCTGGTGCTGTCGTCGGCGGCGACGCTGGCCATTCCGTACGGCTTCAAGCGGGTCATCGACCAGGGCTTCGGGTCCGACGGGGCCGGCGCCGCCGCGGTCGGAACCGCCTTCCAATATCTGCTGATCATCGTCGTCGTGCTCGCCGCGGCGACCGCGCTTCGCTTTTATTTCGTGTCGTGGATCGGGGAGCGCACCATCGCCGATCTGCGCGTCGCGGTTCAAAGGAATCTGCTGACGCTGCCGCCGCGCTTCTTCGAGGAGAATCGGCCGTCGGAGATCGCGTCGCGGCTGACCGCCGACACCGCGATCCTCGAGCAGGTGGTCGGCTCGAGCGTATCGGTCGCATTGAGGAACCTCGCCACCGGCATTGGTGGAATCATCTATCTGTTCATTCTGTCGCCCAAACTTGCCGCCATGCTGGTGATCGGCATCCCAATCATCTTCGGGCCAGTGATTTTCTTCGGCCGTCGGATCCGAAGCTTGAGCCGTTCCTCGCAGGACCGAATCGCCGACGTCGGCTCGACCGTGTCGGAGACGCTTGGCGCGATGAAGGTCGTCCAGGCGTTCGGCCAGGAAGAGCGCGAGCTCGGCCGTTTTCGAACCGCGGTCGAGAATGCGTTCGCCGTCGCCCGCCGCCGTTTCTCGATGCGCGCGGTGATGACCTTCACCATCATCGCCTTCGTGTTCGGGTCGATCGTCATGCTGCTGTGGGAAGGCGCGGTCGACGTCGCCGCGGGGCGGATGACCGGCGGCTCGATCGCCGCGTTCGTGTTCACCGGAGTGCTGGTCGGCGGAGCGTTTGGGGCCCTGACCGAGGTCTACGGCGACCTTCTGCGCGGTTCGGGCGCCGCCGGCCGCATCGAGGAGCTGATGCGGGAGAGGACGGAGATCCGAGCGCCGGCCAACCCGGTGCCGCTTCCCGAGCCGGCGCAGGGTGCGCTCAGCTTCGAGCATGTGACCTTCCTTTATCCCACCCGCCCCGACGACAAGGCGGTGCACGAACTCAGCCTGGCGATTGCACCGGGCGAAACGGTCGCGGTCGTTGGCCCGTCCGGCGCCGGCAAATCGACTCTGTTCCAGCTCGCGTTGCGCTTCTACGATCCCCAGGACGGCCGAGTGACGTTCGACGGCATCGACCTTCGCGATGCCGATCCCGCCGCGATCCGCGATCGTATCGCCTTCGTGCCCCAGGAAACGGTGCTGTTCGCGGCGTCGGCGCGCGACAATTTGCGCTATGGGCGATGGGACGCGAGCGACGACGAAATCCAACAAGCCGCGCGGGCCGCCAACGCGCACGAGTTCATCGTCCAGTTGCCCGGCGGCTACGACAGCTTTCTCGGCGAAGGCGGCGCGCGTCTGTCGGGCGGCCAGCGCCAGCGCATCGCGATCGCCCGTGCTCTGCTGCGCGATTCACCATTGCTGCTGCTCGACGAAGCGACGTCCGCGCTCGACGCGCAAAGCGAGCGGCTGGTCCAGGAAGCGCTCGAGCGGCTGATGCAGACCCGGACCACGGTGGTCATCGCACACCGCCTCGCGACCGTCCGCGCCGCTCACCGGATCATCGTCATGGACGGCGGCCGAATCGTCGAGGAAGGGACGCACGCGACCCTGTCGGCCGCGGGCGGCCTCTACGCGAGCCTCGCCAAGTTGCAGTTCGCCGGACAGGCCGCCTAAGCGGCAGCAACCGACTGCCGCCTAGGCGCGCCGCTTAGGCGGTGCTGCCGCCTCCCGAATCGCCGCCGGCACCTCCGCCGGTGGGCGTGCCACTGGTCCGCGCGCCGCCGCGACGCGCGCCGGTGCTTCGGCTCTTGCGCGCCGTGCTCTTGCGCGCCGTGCGCTTGCGAGCCGTGCTGCTGCGAGTTTTCGGGCGCGTCGAGCTTGCGCTGGTCTTGCGCGCAGTCGTCTTTCGCGCTGTGGTCTTCTTGCGGGTGGCGGTCTTGCGCGCCCCGGCCGTGCTCGACTTGCGGGCGGCGCCGGTGCTGCTCTTCGCCGCGGTCTTGCGCTTGGTCGTCTTGCGCGCGGTCGATTTCTTCCGTGCGCCGGTCGCGGTACGTTTCGTCCCGGTCGATTTCGCACGGCTTGGCGAGCTCGCGCGTGTTCCGCCATCGTCATCGTCCGACCATTTGCCGGTCATCACGCGCTGCGCCGCATCGGCGACCGCTTCGGCGATCAATGCGCCCAGCTTGCTGGCGCTGGACATGACGTTGCTGGCCGCCTGCGATGCCGAATCCGCAGCATCGAGACCAGCGTCGCGAATCTTGCGCCTTGCGGCCGGGCTGGCGCTGATCGCCGCGGCCGCGGCGGCAAGCCCCGCACCAAGCATTTCGCGGCTCATCGCCGCCTTGGCG
The DNA here is from genome assembly GCA_050998435.1 of Sphingomicrobium sp. Classification (GTDB taxonomy): domain Bacteria; phylum Pseudomonadota; class Alphaproteobacteria; order Sphingomonadales; family Sphingomonadaceae; genus Sphingomicrobium. Next base: position 8,285 of record JBPCQE010000014.1, read on the forward strand.
ATTTTATCGACCGTCGATTTTTTCTTGGACCGTGAAGACGATTTGGACGAACGTTTTTTCGTGCTCGATTTGGCCATTTGAAAAAGCCTCCCTTTGACGGTGGAAAGACACTTCAGGCGCGTAACGGTTCCCGCGCGCCGCGAACGAATTGTCTTGCTTGCGAGCATTGGCTGCGCGCCCCACGAGCGCTGTCGGCGATTTTCCGGAAAAAGTAAAAGGGGATCGCCGGCGAAGCAGCGATCCCCTTCGACATGGTCAGCGGCCGGAGGTACCAGCCGTTGCAAGTGAGGCTAAAGCATCACCTCGCGAACGATTTGGACCGACCCCTCTGCTGAACCATGAGACATCGGATCACCTCCTTTCGCTGCGTTGAAACCAATTCGAACATGAGTCCTGATCGCCGACAACGCAAGTCTTGTATTGCGAATTAAATTCGGCAATCTTCGATCGTTCGTGCTGCTTCCGGCCATGCTGGGACCACCAGCGGCACTCCTCCCGCCATCGTCACTGCAATCCGCCCGCGGCTGAACGCGATCGCGTCGAGCAACGCATCGAACGCCGGCAGCTCGGCGGTGACTCGCATCGCATTCGGCTCGAACCGCGCCGGCAGGTTTCGCGACGCCGTGCTCGTCCACAGCGACAGGCTGGCCGCCGGGGCGGCGCTGGTCAGCGAAACGCCGACGCGCCGAGTCGCCCGGGTGCATTGCAGGACCAGGCGCGCGGTGCCGGCCGTATCGACGAATCGCGCCATGCTTCCGCCCGGCATCGACTGATAAGCCCATGCGCCAGGCGCGGCGCGGGCGGTGTTGAAATCGACCGCGGGCGAAGTGGCGACGGTCTGGGCGGTCACGGCGGCGGCGGGAGCCAGCGCAATCAGCGCGGCGATGAACTTGCGAACCATGCGCTCAGCGATCCAGCCGTTCGACCTTGGCCTGCAATTCGGCAAGCTCGGCGCGAAGCTTCTCGACCTCCGCGTCGCGCATTTTCTTGTCCGCCTCCGCTTGGGCTTTCGGAGTGAAGGCGCGGCTCGCTTCGCCCAACAGCTCCATGTTTTTCTTGGCAAGGTCGGCCAGCACATTGCCGCCGAACGCGTCGCGCATCACCGACTGGTTGCGCTGGAACGCCTCCATCGCCGCCTCGAGATATTGCGGCACCATGCCCTGCATCGAATTGCCGTAGAGGCCGATCAGCTGCCGAAGGAAGTTCACCGGCAGCATGGTCGACCCGCGCGCTTCCTCGTCGACGATGATCTGGGTCAGCACGTGGCGGGTGATATCTTCACCGGTCTTGGCGTCGACTACCTCGAACTCGCGGCCCTCGCGGATCATCTCGCCGAGCCGGTCGAGCGTGATGTAGGTCGAGCTTTCGGTGTCATATAATCGCCGGTTCGCGTACTTCTTGATTGTCGCCTTGCCCGAAGACTTCGCCATGAACCGCTCCAAAGATCGTCACGGCAACCTACTACCGGAGCATAGTGCACTGCAACATGAACCGGCGCGCCAAAGAGCGCCACGCCCGCTGCCGCTATTTCTCGAGCTGGTGCGGATGATGGCCGAGCGCGACCCGGAACTGGGCCGCGCGGCGCTCGATGGCTTGTCGGCCTACGAGCGTGCGGAAAGGCCGGCGCCCGCCCCACCGCGGCCCGAGGTCGCGCGCATCGGGCCGGCGCGGCTGCGCGATCACGGCGGCAGCGGCCCGGCCGCGATCCTCATTCCATCGCTGATCAACCCGCCGCACATCCTCGATCTCGACTTCGAAGTGTCGCTGGCAGAGGCGACTTCCGGAATGGGCCGCCGGGTGCTGCTGCTCGACTGGGGCGAGGTGCGCGGGCGGGCGGAGCTCGGCGTCTCCGGCCATGTCGAGCGGCTGCTGCTGCCATTGCTGCGCGAACTCGGCGAGCCGCCTGCGCTAGTCGGCTATTGCCTCGGCGGGACAATGGCGATCGCCGCCGCGAACCTCGCTCCGGTCGAACGGGTGGCGACTCTCGCGGCACCGTGGCGCTTCTCGGCCTATCCGGCGGACAGCCGCGAGAATGTGCAGACCATGTGGCGCCACTCGCAAAGCGCCGCGCGAGCGCTTGGAGCACTGCCGATGGAGGTTCTCCAGGCCGCCTTCTGGTCGCTCGACCCCGAGCGAACCGTGACCAAGTTCGCGAAATTCGCGGCGCTCGACCCGGGCAGCGCCGAGGCTCGCCGGTTCGTGCAGCTCGAGGATTGGGCCAACCAGGGGGAGCCGCTGCCGTGCGCCGCCGCCGCCGAGCTGATTGAGCAATTCTTCGGCTCCGACCGGCCCGGAAGCGGCCGCTGGAACATTTCCGGCAAGGCGATCACCGACCGGATTGGGGTTCCGGCGCTCCACTTCACCGCCGAGCGCGACCGCATCGCTCCGGCCGCGACGGCGCCCGCCGGCGACACCGTGCCGATCGACTCCGGCCATGTCGGGATGGTCGTCGGCCGGGCGCGCGAACAGCTCCACGCCGGCCTCAAACGCTTCCTCGACCCTGCTTGCCGCTAGCGGGTCGCGGCGCTAAGCCGCGCTCCACGCACCCGTAGCTCAGCTGGATAGAGTACTGCCCTCCGAAGGCAGGGGTCACAGGTTCGAATCCTGTCGGGTGCGCCATTGAAGTGCAGCGTTCGATGCTCCTGGCCTGGAAGGAAGCTCGCGATGGCGAAGATCCTGTGCGTTCTTTACGACGATCCGATCGGCGGCATGCCGTCCTCCTACCCGCGCGACGGTCTGCCCGGGATCGAGCGCTATCCCGATGGGCAGGCGCTGCCGACCCCCAAGGCGGTCGATTTCAAGCCCGGCGAGCTGCTCGGCTGCGTGTCGGGGGAACTGGGCCTTCGCGAATATCTCGAAGGTGCCGGGCATACGCTCGTCGTGACCTCCGACAAGGACGGGCCGGACAGCCAGTTCGAGCGCGAGCTGGTCGACGCCGACGTCGTCATCTCGCAGCCGTTCTGGCCCGGCTATTTGACCGCAGAACGAATCGCCAAGGCGCGCAATTTGAAGCTCGCGATCACCGCCGGAATCGGCTCCGACCACGTCGACTTGCAGGCGGCGATCGACCGCGGAATGACCGTTGCCGAAGTCACTTACTGCAACTCGATCAGCGTCGCCGAGCACGTCGTGATGATGATCCTGTCGCTGGTGCGCAATTATTTGCCGTCGCACGAATGGGTTTTGAAGGGCGGCTGGAACATCGCCGACTGCGCCGCCCGCTCCTACGACGTCGAGGGCATGCACGTCGGCACCGTCGCCGCCGGGCGCATCGGCGGCGCGGTTTTGCGGCGCTTGAAGCCGTTCGACATGAAGCTGCATTATTTTGACCGCCACCGCTTGCCGGCCGACGTCGAACAGGAGCTCGGAGTCACCTGGCACGACAGCGTCGAGGACATGGTCGCGCAATGCGACGTGGTGACGATCAATTGCCCGCTCCATCCCGAAACCGACAATCTGTTCGACGCCGCGATGATCGGACGAATGAAGCGCGGCGCCTATCTGGTGAACACCGCGCGCGGCAAGATCGTCGATCGCGACGCGGTCGCGGCGGCGCTCGCCAGCGGCCAGCTCGCCGGTTACGCGGGCGACGTCTGGTTCCCGCAGCCCGCGCCGCGCGATCATGTGTGGCGAACGATGCCCAACCACGGCATGACCCCGCACATCTCGGGCACTTCGCTGTCGGCCCAGGCGCGCTACGCGGCCGGCACCCGCGAGATCCTCGAATGTTTCCTCGAGGGCCGTCCGATCCGTGACGAATATCTGATCGTCGAGGGCGGCCGCCTCGCCGGCACCGGAGCGCACAGCTACAGCCCCGGCGACGCCACTGGCGGGTCGGAGGAAGCCCACCGGTTCAAGGCGGACACGCCGGCCTGAGCTATTCCTTGTTCTTGTGCTCGCCCGGGATCGGAGTCTTGGTGCCCAATGCCTCCTGCACGTAGAGGCGCTTGACCAGCACGTAAGACACCACCGTCAGCGGCGCTGCGAAGATGATCCCGATCACCCCGAACAGCATTCCGAAGGCGAGCAGCGAGAACAACAGCACGACGGGCGGCAGGTCGACCGTATATTGTTGCACAACCGGCTGCAGCAAATTGCCTTCGAGCTGCTGGACGGCGATGTAGAGCGCGACCGTCCACAGCGCGAGTTCCGGGCCGACTACCAGCGCCAGCAGGACGCCCGGGATCGCGGCGAGGAGCGGCCCGGCGAACGGGACAAACTCGAGCAGCCCCGCGAGCAGTCCAAGCGCCAGCGCCGACGGCACTCCGATCAACCACAGGCCGACTCCGGTCAGGAGCCCGACGACGACCATCGCGAACAGCTGCCCGCGAAGCCACAGCCGAAGCGCGCGCTCGCTGTCGATCATCGCCTCGCCGACCAGGGCGCGCTTGGCCTGCGGCACGAGCTTGATCGCCCCGATGCGGTAGAAGTTGGGCTGCGCGGCGAGGAAGATGCCGCCGAAGATGACCACCAGCGTGTCAGCAATTCCGCCGCCCACCGACATCACGAACCGGCCGATGCCCGCCGCTCCGCCGCCGCCCTCGGGCCCAGCGCTGCCGGTGAGCGCCGCGAGAGGGTCGCCGAAGCCCAGACCCGCGACCCGCGCCTGCAACGACTGCCATGCGTCGGGCAACGCGCTGGTCAAGGCCGCGACCTGGTCCGAAAGCTGGCCGCCAAACACATAGATGATGCCGGCGACCGATCCGAGGATAAGCAGGATCGACAGAGCGACCGCGGCTTCGTCCGGCAGTCCCACCCATTTCTTGATGAGGTCGGCAAGCGCCCGGAAGACGGTCGCGACGACCACCGCGCCGAACAGCATCACGACGATGGTCCGCAGCTGCCACAGGAGAAACGCGACCGCGACCAGCGCGATGACGATCAGCACGCGCCGGATGAACAGCCGGTCGCCGTTCGGTTGGCCGCGCCCGGTCACGCTTCCGGCCAGCTCTCGAGGATCTCGACGAAGCGGGTCAGCCAGGCGTTGGTCTGGTGCCCGTCGACGACCCGGTGGTCGATGGTCAAGGTCACATAGGCCATCGGCAGGATGACGATCGCCTCGTCGCCTTCGACCCCGCGCACCGCGACTCGCTTCTGAAGCTTGCCGATGCCGAGGATCGCCGCCTGGCCCTGGTGCAGGATGATCGGCGCGGCGAGCAGCGAGCCCGACACTCCGTGATTGGAGATGGTAAAACTGCCGCCGGAAACATCGCCGCCGGTCAGCTTGCCCTCGCGAGCGCGGCGGGTGAGGTCGTCGAGCGCCGCTCCGATTTGCTCGAGGCTGAGGCTGCCGGCGTCGCGCACCACCGGCACCACCAGCCCCTTTTCGCCGAGCGCGGTGCCAACGCCCACGTCGATGGTCGGCGAGACCAGGATCCGGTCTTGCTCCCAGCGGCCGTTGATCGCCGGCGCGGCGGCCATCGCCTCCGCCGCCGCCTTGACGATATAGGCGGTGTAGCTGAGCTTGACGCCCTTCGCGGCTTGTCCCGCCTTGTGCGCCGCGACCGCCGAGAAATCGGCTTCGAACACCGCGGTCACGTGCGGCGCCTCGGCGACCGCCCGGACCATGTTCTCGGCGATCTTCAGCCGCATCCGATCGTGTGGGATGCCGGAACCGGACGGCGCCGCGCTCTCCAGCGCGCGCTCGACATCCTCGCGGGTGATTCGCCCGCCTCGGCCGGTGCCCGCGACTCGCGACGGATCGATGCCGTGTTGCTGGCACGCGCGGCGAACGGATGGAGAGAGCCTAGTTTCGATATCCCCGTTCGTCCTGAGCGAAGTCGAAGGGCGCTCCAACGCCGGTGCATGACGCCCTTTGACGGGCTCAGGACGATCGGTTTCTTTGGGGTCGATCCTACCCAGCAGCGCCCCCGGCACCGCCTCCGCGTCCGTATCCAGCACGATCTCCGCCAATACCCCCGCCGCAGGCGCGGGCACTTCCTGAGTCACCTTGTCGGTCTCGAGCTCGACCAGCGGATCGTTCATCGCGACCGAATCCCCGACCTGCTTGAGCCACGCCCGTACGACCGCCTGGGTGCCTTCCTGCTCGTCGGGGACCCGCACTTCGATCATCAAAACCCCACCAACCGGTCGATCTCGGCTCGGATCCGCTCGACCGAGGGCAGCGCCGTCTCCATCAGGGTCGGGTGATGCGGGCTGGGGATGTCGGGCATCGTCACCCGCGCGACCGGAGCGTCGAGGTCGAGGAACGCCTCGTCGGCGACCACCGCGGCGATTTCCGCGCCGAAGCCGCCGGTGCGCAGATCCTCGTGGACGATCAGGCAGCGGCGAGTCCGCGAAACGCTGTCGAGGACCATTTCGCGGTCCCAGGGCATCAGCGTCCTGAGGTCGATGACGTCGGCCGATACACCCTCCGCGGCGCCCTCGCAGCGCGGCACCACCGCGCCCCAGGTGACGATCGTGATGGCGTCGCCCTCGCGCGTTTTTTTCGCCTGACCGAACGGCAGCACGTAATCGTCGCCGGGCCACGGCCGCCGGGCCCATGCATCGTCGAGCATCGCTCGATGCTCGAAGAACAGCACCGGGTCGTTGCCGCGAAGGCTCGCTCGAAGCAGCCCGACCGCATCCTCGGCGTTGGACGGAACCGCGACCAGCCAGCCCGGATTGTGGACGAACTGCACCTCGTTGGTCTGGCTGTGCCACGGGTCGCCGCACTTGAAGAAGCCGCCGGGCACGCGCAGCACCAGCGGCGCGGCGAAGCGGTTGTGAGTCCGCCACCGCATCGTCCCACAATCGTTGATCTGCTCGGTCGCCGGCTCGGCATATTTTCGGAACTGGATTTCGGGCACCGGCATTAGCCCGGCGAGCGCCATTCCGACCGCCCGGCCGACAATCCCTTCCTCGTTCAACGAAGTGTCGAACACGCGTGCCCGGCCGAACTTCTCCTGTAGCCCGAGCGTCACCGCATGGACTCCACCCTTGGGCCCGACGTCCTCGCCGAACAGCAGCACCCGCGGGTTGGCCTCGAGCTCCTGCTCCAGCGTCCGCCGGATCGCGGTCACCATGTTGATCCGCTGCCCGTCGGGCTTCGGCTGGTCGGTCGATTGTGGCGGAGCGTAGCCATGATTGTGCTGGCCGCCGACCTGCTGGAGCTCGCCGTCGAAAAAGACGTTGTCGGTGACGCGCTCGGGGCTCGACACGCCGCGCGATTCGGCATCGGCAACGGCGGCCGCGACCGTCGCCGAGGCGTCCGCCTCCAGCCCGTCCCAACCGAGCTTGGACGCAAAGGCCTTCAGCTTGGGCAGGGGGTCGCGCGCCCACTCGGCCTTGATCTCCGCCTCGCTCTTGTAGCTTTGCGTGTCTTGGAAGCTGTGGCCCTCGAGCCGCGGCATGGTCAGCCGAAGCAGCGCCGGGGACCTCTTGGTCCGCACATGCCGGACCGCTTCGGCGATCAGCCGCGCCGCTTCGTCCGGCTCGGTGCCGTCGCCGTTGAAGATCGTCAGCCCCGAGAAACCGGCGAGATTGGCGGCAATGTCCTTGCCCGGGGTCTGGTATTCCGACGGCACCGAGATGCCGTAGCCATTATCCTCGATGTAGATGAGCAGCGGCAATTGTTGCGTCGTTGCAATTGTTAGCGCCGACCAGAATCCGCCGGTCGCGCAGCTCGCATCGCCGCCGAGCACCAGCGCCATGGCATCCGCCGGCCCTTGCCCAAGCACTTCGGCTTTGTAGGCGATTGCCTGCGCCCATCCGGCCGCGGGCGTATATTGCGCGCCGACGCCGCCGCTCATCGGCAGCGCGTGAGCGCCGCCCGCGTTGGGGTAATTGAACACGACGCCGATGTCGCGGCCATCCGAATAACCGCCGGCGAGACCCATGCCCGAGCCGAGCGCGTCGGCCAGCGGAACGCCGAGCGCGAGCAGCAGCGGCCGCGAGCGGTAATAGCCGCAGGCCGCGTCGCCGTCCTTGAGCTGCAACCCGAGCAGCACCTGCGCGAGGTCGTGGCCGCGGGCCGAAAACTGGTAGAAGATCTTCTTTTGCGGAACGAGCTCCTGTTCCTCGATCCGGTCCATTTCGCGGCTGGTGAGGACGAGCCGGGCGACCTCGCGCCAATCGACGCCGGTGGTGGTTCGACTGGCATCGCGCTCGGCCATCAACAGCTCAGCCATCCAGGGCTTCGACGACCGCCGCGACGAACCGGTCGATCGAATGGTCAGCCATCCCGACCACGTTGAACCGGCCGCTGTCGGCCATGTAGATCGCCTCGCGCTCGCGCAGCGCCAGCACCTGCTCGCGGCTCAGCGGCAGCATCGAGAACATCCCGAACTGCGTGCCGATGAACGCCAGGCGCGGATCGGCGGCGGCGATCCGCTTGCGCACTCCGTTGATCCGGTCGCGCATCGCGTCGAACTCGACCCGCCAGTCGGCGCTGAGTTGCGAATCGTCGAGGATGATCCGCACCGCCGCGGCGCCGTGATCGGGCGGCATCGACCACATTTCGCGCGCCCGCTGGAAGACGTGCGCCATCGCTCTGGCGGTTGCTTCAGCCGAGCCGGTCTTGACGAACAGCGACCCGACGCGGTCGCGGTAAACGCTGAAATTCTTGTCGCAGCTCTGAGCGACCAGCACATCGTCGCACGCCGCCAGCAGGCCGCGGAGCCCGGCGGCGTCCTCGTCCAGCCCGCGGCCGAAGCCCTGGTAGGCGATGTCGACGAACGGCAGCAGGCCGCGCTCGGCGACGAGCCGCGCCACTTGCGCCCATTGATCGTCGTCGAGGTCGGCCCCGGTCGGATTGTGGCAGCAACCGTGGAGCAGCACGACGTCGCCTTCGCGCGCGGCGCCAAGGCCCTCGAGCATTTCGTCGAACCGCACCGCGCCGCTGTCGCGGTCGTAATAGGGGTACTCGGCCATCTCCAGGCGCGCGCCGCGGATCAGCGGCGGATGGTTGGGCCAGGTCGGAGTGCTGGCGAACACCCGCGCACTCGGGTTCGCGGTCGCGATCAGTTCGAAGCCCAGTCGAAGTGCTCCGCAGCCGCCCGGCGTCTGCACTCCCGCAATCCGCTCATCGTCAGCGTGCGGGCCGAGCAGGATCGGCCGGATGAGCTCGGCGAAGCGCTTGTCGCCGGCGCTTCCGAGATAGGCCTTGGTTTCCTGCGTCTCGAGCAGAATCCGCTCGGCCTTTTTCATCACTTTGAGGATCGGGGTCTTGCCCGCAGAGTCGCGAAACACGCCGACCCCGACGTCGATCTTGTCGGGCCGCGGATCGGCGTTGGCCATCGCGATCAAGGCGAGCAGCGAATCGCTGGTGACCGGCGGCAGGTCGGCAAGCCCTTTTGCGTGCACGTGGGTTTCGCTCAGCATGGACGGCGATTAGCGCGACTTTTCCGTCATTGCGAGCGAAGCGAAGCAATCCAGCTGGATTGCCGCGTCGCTTCGCTCCTCGCAATGACGCTAGGCGTCGTAGTCCACGGCGACCCCCGCCCCGACCGGCACCGACTGGCAGGTCAGCACATAGCCGGCCGCGACCTCTTCGTCGGTGAGCCCGTAGCGCGCCGCCATCTCGACTTGGCCGCTGGTGACTTTCGCCCGGCACGTCGCGCACACGCCCGCCTTGCAGGCGAACGGCGCCGGCAGCCCCGCGGCGCGCGCGCGGTCGAGGATATTGCCTTGCGTGAACTCGACCTTCCGAGTCCGACCATCCAGCGTCACCGCGACGCTCGCGCCCGCGGCCTTGGTCTGGAGCTGGGCGATCTCGCGCGCAACTGCGTCGGGCGGCCGGTCGGCGGTGAAGCGCTCGATGTGGATTCGCTCCTTCGCCACTCCGCGCTCGAGCAGCGCCGCTTCCGCCGAGTCCATCATCGGCCCGGGGCCGCAGATGAACCACTCGTCGACCTCGCCCGCATCGCCCACCAGCTGCTCGATCGCATTGCCGCACATTTTCTGGTCGAGCATGCCGTTGAACAGCTCGACCTCGCCCTCCTCCTCGGCGAGGAAATGGTAGAGCTCGAAGCGGCCCATGTAGCGGTCCTTGAGGTCGGCCAGCGCGTCGAGGAAGATGATCGAGGCGCTGTCGCGGTTGCCGTAGAGCAAGGTAAAGCGGCTGCTGGGCTCTTGCTTGAGAGCGGTCCGGATCAGCGAGATCACCGGCGTGATCCCCGAGCCGCCAGCAAAGCCGACGTAGCGCCGCGACCGCTTGGCATCGAACTCGATGGTGAAGCTGCCGTGCGGCGGCATGACGTCGATCACGTCGCCGGCCTTCAAATGGTCGCCGACCCAGTTAGAAAACACTCCGCCGGCGATGCGCTTGACCGTCACCATCCAGTCCTGCTCGTCGGGAGCTGTGCACAGCGAATAATTGCGGCGCACCTCTTCGCCGTCGATTTCGGCCTTGAGGGTCAAATGCTGGCCGGCCCTGAAGCGGAATGTTTCGCGCAGGTCGGACGGAATCTCGAACCGGACCGAGTTCGCCTCGGCCGTCTCGGGCACGATTTCCGCCACCCGCAGCGCATGGAAGTGCGCGGTCATCCTACCAAGTGGCGTCGGGGTAGGTGCGCGGCAAATACTGCATCACCGCGAGGATATGGCCGAGATGCTCGCTGTGGTGGCCGCGCCGGCCGCCGAGGATCGGCCTTTGCTCGGGCGGGGGCTCGATCTTTGCTTGCGCGAGAACCTGTCCGATCGCCGAATGATATTCTTCCTCGAAGGCGCGCGGATCGGCGGCGATGCCACGCTCGATCAGCCCGTCGAGCAATTCGTCGACCTCGAACAGCTCGGGGACGAATCGCCAGCACCAATCGAGCCCCTCGCGCATCCGCTGCGCACTCTCTTCGGTGCCGTCGCCGAGGCGCACCGTCCATTCGGACGCCAGCTCGCGGTGATAGGCGACTTCCTTGACCGCCTTGGCGGCGATGTCGCGCAGGAAAGTGTCGCTGGACTCGGCCAGGCGCTCGTAGAGCAGGTGCTGATAGGTCGAGAACAGCAGCTGCCGCGCGATCGTCCGTCCAAAGTCGCCGTTGGGCTGCTCGACCAGCAGGCAATTCTTGAAATCGAGCACGTCGCGGTGGAACGCCAGCCGATCGGCGTCGCGCCCTTGTTTTTCTGCTTCGCCGGCCGCGCCAAGCAGATGAGTCGCTTGGCCAATCAGGTCGAGAGCGAGGTTGGCGAGGCTGAGGTCGACCTCGAGCGCCGGCGCATGACCGCACCATTCGCCGAGCCGCTGGCCGAGGATCAGCGAATCATCGCCGAGCCGCAGCAGATAATCGAAGCGCGCCGGATCGGGCTCGCCCGCCGCCGGAGCATCGAACACGCCCGCCCCCGTCGCCCCCTTCGGCACGTCGATCGGCGGCAGCGACGCCATCAGATGTGCTTCACTTCATCCGGGATGTCGTAGAAGGTCGGGTGCCGGTAAATCTTGTCGGCCGCCGGCTCGAACATCGGCCCCGCTTCATCGGGATCGGAAGCGACGATCTCGGCCGAGGGCACCACCCACAGGCTCACCCCTTCCGTCC
>JBPCQE010000025.1:0-3438 GCA_050998435.1 Sphingomicrobium sp.
GCCGATTACGTGCTGTCGGGAATTCCGTTCTCGACCCTGCCGCCGGGAGTCGGCCAGGCGATCGCCGAGGCCACCGCGAAGGTCATCCGGCCGGGCGGCGCGTTCCTCGTCTATCAGTTCAGCCCGAAGGTGGTGGAATTCATCAAGCCGTGGTTCGAGCGCATCGAGCGCGGCTTCGAGTGGCTCAACGTCCCGCCGGCAAGCCTGTTTTGGGCGTGGCGCGAACCCAAGCAGGGCTAGCGTTCGAGGGGCAGGTTCAAGCGCCGGGTGACGGCATAGTCCATCGACGTCACCAGCCAGTGCGCGACCATCCATTTAAGCCGCCGCCACGGAGTCGCCCGCTTGCGGTGAAGCTCGGGAGTGATCCGGACGCTGTCGGCGCGCTCCTGCTCGAAATAGCCGCGCATTGCCGCGGCGAATTTCGAATTCTCGATCCGCAGGCTGATCTCGAGGTTGATGTACAGGCTTCGAAAGTCGAAATTGGGCGAGCCGATATGGACCGCGTCGTCGATGATCGCGAGCTTGGTGTGGAGCATCGCCGGCTCATACTCGTACATCTCGACGCCGCGCCGAAGCATCCGCATGTAGCTGTGCCGGGCCGCGCCGATGGTCGCCTCGATGTCCGACTTGCCGGCGGTAATGACCCTCACCCGACCACGCGCGGCGACCCGGCCGAGCCGTCGCAGCATCGAGCGCGGCGGCGAGAAATAGGCGTGAATCACGTCGACCCTGGTCGCATGGTAAAGATCCCGTCCGAAAACCGCGGGCCACGGCGTCCGCAAGCTTAGCGGCGCGCTGAAATGCCATTGCAGCGGCCCTTCCCGGTCGCTGTAGCGCGCGACCAGCCGGCGCAGGCTTTTCAACTTGGCGCCCTCCAGGCCGGTCCAGCGGTAGACGGCGTCGAAATAGCCGGCGGCGCCGGCGACGATCGGCCCGTCGATCGCAAGCCACAGGTCGCGCCAGTGCTGCGGACCCTCGTCGGTGAGATAACAGTCCTCGATGTTGGCGCCGCCGATCAGCGCGCGCCGGTCGTCGGCAATGGCCAGCTTCTGGTGGTTGCGAACCAGATAGCGGCGACCGTAGACGGGGTTGAACAGGCAGAATTTGCCGCCGTTGTCACGGAGCACCTTGAAGAATCCGGGGCCGATCTTGGAACAGCCATAGCCGTCGAGCAGCACATGGACTCGAACCCCGCGCTTTGCAGCGTCGACCAAGGCATCGCGGACCGCGGTTCCCGAGGCATCCCCGACGAAGATGTAGAACAGCAGCCGGAAGCTGTGCTCGGCGCCGCGGATGAGCTCCAGCAGCGCTTCGAGCCGGGCGCGGCCGCTTTCGATCAGCTCGAGCCTGGTCCCGGCGATCGTCGCTCGGATCGGCGTCCGGTCCTCTTTAAGCGCTGGGGCAAGGTCTTCGGCCATCGGCGACAGAGTGTGGCGACGCGGCGTCCACGGCGCAAGCGCGGACACCCGCTTTCCTTGACTAGCGGCACGGGCCGACCTATCTCGCGGCCTTCCTTTCAACCTCACAGATTTGCGGAGCGACGAATGGCGCGCGTTACGGTCGAAGATTGTGTCGACAAGATCCCGAACCGGTTCGACCTGGTGCTGATGGCTGCCCAGCGAGCCCGCCAGGTGTCGGGCGGCGCCGACCTAACCGTTGAGCGCGACCGCGACAAGAACCCGGTCGTCGCGCTGCGCGAAATCGCCGAAGAGACGGTCAAGCCGCGCGATTTGGAAGAGGCGATCGTCTGCAACCTGCAGAAGGTGCGGATCGACGAGGAGGACGAGACCGACGAGCTCGCCAGCCTCAGCGAATCGGCCGAGGCGCTGCGGTTGACCGCGGCCGCCCCGCCGCGGCCGAGCCCGTCCGGAGGCGATTACGAATAGAGCTTAGGCCTGTGCCGCTCCGCGCTTGAGGGGCGTCGCCTCGACTTCCTCCCGGGATAGCCAGGTCAAATCTTCGAGCTGAAGCTCGCGGCCGTTCTCGGCCTGGACGCAAATCTTTCGGACCGGGCGTCCGGTCAGGCGATCGACGAGCACCACGGAGGCCGGACCGTGACCCCATTGCTCGGCCCACTGGCGTAGCGCCAGCACCACCGGCAGCAGCGCTTCGCCCTTGTCGGTCAACGCGTAGATCACCTTGCGCTTGTCGGACGGATCGGCCGAGCGCTCGAGAATTTCGCCAGCGACCAGCTTGCCGAGCCGGTCCGACAGGATGTTGCGGGCGATCCCGAGTCCGGCCTGGAACTCCTCGAAATGCTTGAGCCCGTTGAGCGCCCCGCGAAGAATCATGAACGCCCATTTCTCGCCGATCAGCTCGACCGCTCCGGGCAGCGGGCAGTGCAGCGCCGCTTCGCGGAACGCATCGATGCCGGTCGTGACCTTTTCGTTCGGCAACCGCCGTCCTCCCGGTCGCGCAGGAAAGCATAACCGCCCCTCAAAGCATAGTTGCAAAATAGAACCGGTGTCGCCCGTACGCACTTGCGCACGTGGCACCGATCGCCCCATCTTGGAACCGTGCTTCGACAATATGAACTGGTCGAGAAGGTTCGCGCCTATGACCCCGACGCCGATGAGGGGCTGATCAACCGCGCCTACGTCTTCTCAATGAAGGCCCACGGCTCGCAGGTCCGGGCCAGCGGTGACCCCTATTTCAGCCATCCGATCGAGGTCGCCGGGATCCTCACCGACCTCAAGCTCGACGACCAGACGATCGTCACCGCGATCCTCCACGACACGATCGAGGACACGCTCGCGACTCCCGAGGAGATCGAGAAGCATTTCGGCAAGGACATTGCGCGGCTGGTCGACGGAGTGACCAAGCTGTCGAAGATCGAGGCGCAGTCGGAAAACGAGCGCGCCGCGGAGAATTTGCGCAAGTTCCTGCTCGCCTTGTCGGACGACATCCGAGTGCTGCTGGTCAAGCTCGCCGACCGGCTGCACAACATGCGCACTCTCCATCACGTGCCCGACGAGGACAAGCGCCGCCGGATCGCGCGCGAGACGATGGATATCTACGCGCCGCTCGCCGAGCGCATCGGCATGTACGAGATCATGAACGAGATGCAGACGCTGGCCTTCAAGGAGCTCGAGCCGGACGCCTACGCGTCGATCACCCGGCGGTTGAAGCTGCTCCATGACCAGGGCGGCGACATCGTCAGCCGGATCGGCCTCGGGCTCCAGCTGCACCTTGCCGACAACGGCCTCGAAGCGATCGTCACCGGCCGCGAGAAGCATCCCTATTCGATCTGGAAGAAGATGGCCGAGCGCCACATCAGCTTCGAGCAATTGTCGGACGTCATGGCCTTCCGGGTGATCGTCGCCGACGTCGCTGACTGCTACCGGGCATTGGGCCTGATTCACGAGCGCTGGCCGATGGTCCCCGGGCGTTTCAGGGACTTCGTCTCGACCCCGAAGCGCAACGGCTACCGCTCGATCC
>JBPCQE010000176.1:0-5888 GCA_050998435.1 Sphingomicrobium sp.
GACGACAAGGCGCGCTGTCTGGCCGGCCGCGACGGCTCGACTCCACCGCCGCCCATCGTCTCGGTCCCGCCCGCGCCCCCCAAGGAGTGGCCGTGCAGTCGGGCCGAGATCACCAAGCAGAAAGCAGAGTATCACAAGAGCTCAGCCGAACGCGCCGGGGCCAAGCGCAAGGAAGCCGAGCAGATGGCCAAGCAGTTGGGCCTGCCCGGCGCAGACAACGCGTCGAACCGCCGTTTTGCCGCCAATCTGATGAAGTACAAGGGCTGGCGGTCGGTCCGCTACCAGGGCGAAAGCGTGTTCGATGTCGATTATCATTTCGAGGGTCGGCTCGACCAGGATTTCGTCTTCCCGCTGATGCCGGAATCGGACTTTCTGATCCCGTTCGTGGCGATCCGGCGGCGGAGCGACGGGTCAGTGCTGGTCACGGCGCCGGCGCTGACCGGCGGTTCGGGCCCGTTCGGCGCCCGCGCGAAGGCGATGGGGCTGGGCAACCAGTCCGACGGCCCGCGCTCGCGCGCTGAGGGCCGCTTCACCATCATCACCGACGGCGAGATCCTGACCAACAACAACGAGGACGGGCCAATTGCGCATCCGACCGGCAAGCAGGTCCGTTGGGAAGTCGGCCCCGGATCGACAAAGGTCCCGGAGATGCTGGTCCGCCTTTAGCTGACCTAGGGCCGGCTCTTGAGCTCGTCGCGGATTTCGGTCAGCAGCTCGATTTCGCTCGGGCCCGCCGGCGCATCGGCGCCGCGGCGGGTCAGCCGGTTGGCCCAGCGGACCAGCAGGAAGATAACGAAGGCGAGGATCAGGAAGTTGATCAGCACGGTGATGAACTGTCCCCAGCCGAGCACCGCGACCCCGGCCTTCCTGAGGTCGGCGTAGCTCGCCAGGCTTCCGGAGTAATTGTCCGGTACCGGGCCGAGCACGGTGAAGTAATTGGCGAAATCGAGCCCGCCGAAGATCGCCCCGACGATCGGCATGATGATGTCGCCGGTCAGGCTGGCGGCGAGGGTCGCGAAGGCGGCGCCGATGATCACCGCGACGGCGAGGTCGAGGACGTTGCCGCGGGCGATGAACAAGCGAAATTCCGTGAGCATCATTCCCCTCCATTGAGCGCCGGTGCATGTTAACTGGCTGGCGGCTGATTGAAAGCGCGAGTCCGCAACTCTACTTATCCCCGCCACAGGATGTGATCAGGGGATTTTAAGATGACCGCACTTCGCCGCTTTGGGTTGCTTGCACCGCTTGCCGCGTTCAGCCTCGCCGGCTGCGGCCTCAACAGCGTTCCGACCGCCGAGGAGCAGGTCAACGCCGCCTGGGGCAATGTCCAGAGCGAGTACCAGCGGCGCGGCGACCTGATCCCCAACCTCGTCCGGACGGTCGAGCGCTACGCGGACCAGGAACGCGACGTGCTCACCGAGGTGACCAACGCCCGCGCCAGGGCGTCCAGCATCCAGCTGCGCGCCGAGGATCTCGACGACCCGGCCAAGGTGCGCGCCTTCAACGATGCGCAGACCCAGCTCGGCGGCTCGCTCGGGCGGCTGCTGGCGACCTTCGAGGCCTATCCCGACCTCAAGTCCAACCAGAACTTCCTGACTCTGCAGAGCCAGCTCGAGGGGACCGAGAATTCGATCCTCGTCTCGCGGCGCGACTACAATGAGGCGGTGCGGGGGTACAATACGACCATCCGCACCTTCCCCGACGCGATCGGCGCGAAGATCTTCTACGGCGCCAAGCCCAAGGTCCCGTTCGAAGCGGCGGCCGGCTCGCAAACCGCGCCGACGGTCGACTTCAACGCCAGTTAGCGTGTCGCGCCTCCTCGCCGTCTTGTGGCTGGCGCTGGCTGCGTGCGGCGCGCCAGCACCGGAAGCACCGTCGATTGCCAGAGTGGAGGATCACGCCGGTTTGCTTACTCCGGCCGCGGAAAGGCGCATTGAGGCGAAACTTGCCCAGCTTGAGCGACGAACCACTGATCAAGTGGCGGTGA
Source organism: Sphingomicrobium sp. (assembly GCA_050998435.1). Lineage (GTDB taxonomy): Bacteria > Pseudomonadota > Alphaproteobacteria > Sphingomonadales > Sphingomonadaceae > Sphingomicrobium. The sequence goes on from JBPCQE010000176.1 coordinate 1,988, forward strand.
AAACAGTTACCACGCTGGGCGGCGAGCCCATCGAAGAGGTGTCACTCAGGACCGCCCGCACTGCAAGGTTGGGACAGAAGGGCAAGGATAATGGCGTTCTCCTGTTTGTCGCGCCGACCGAGAAGAAGGTTCGGATTGAGACCGGGCGTGGCATCGCGGGAATCCTGACAGATGCTGAAGCCGGCGCGATCGTCCGGGAAATGGTCGCCGCGTTCCGGGCTGGCCAAATGGAGCGGGGAATTGAAATCGGAGTGCAGGAAATCGATCGCGAGCTGAGTACCGATCCGGTGCGCCCTGCACTGTTCCGGGGGGACGAACCTTGGCCCGCCTAACACGCCTCTTCGCCGTCTTGTGGCTGGCGCTGCTCGCCCTGGCCACGCCCGCCGCTGCGCAGACCTTTCCGCAGCTGACCGGGCGCGTGGTCGACCAGGCGAACCTGCTGCGGCCCGAGCAGGAAGTCGACCTGACCAGCAAGTCGGAGGCGCTCGAGGCTCAGACCGGCCGCCAGCTGGTGGTCGCGACGGTCAACAGCCTCGAGGGGCGCACCATCGAGGACTACGGCTACCGGCTCGGCCGGCACTGGCGAATTGGCGACGAAAAGAAGGACGACGGAGTGCTTTTGCTGGTCGCTCCGAACGAGAAGAAGGTGCGGATCGAGACCGGCTACGGAGCGCGGGTGTTCCTGACCGACGCGGTGTCGAGCGTGATCATCCGCGAGTCGATCCTGCCGCGCTTCAAGGCCGGCGACATGGGCGGCGGGGTCACCGCCGGGGCGGACCAGATCATCAAGATGATGAGCCTGTCGCCGCAGGAGGCGCAGCGCCAGGCGGGTTCGGCGGAACGGCGCGAAAAGGCGCGTGATGAATCCGGGCCCGGCCTGATCCCGGTGATTTTCTGGCTGATGATCGCCGTGTTCGTGCTTCTATCGATGTTCCGCCGAGCCTCGGGCAAGCGCTATCGGCGGCGCAGCGGCGGCATCGATCCGTGGATCGTGCTGTGGGGCCTGAGCGAATTGAGCCAGGCTTCGCGCCGCGGCGGCGGCTGGGGCGGAGGCGGCGGATTCGGAGGCTTCGGCGGCGGTGGCGGAGGCGGCTTCGGTGGCTTCTCGGGCGGCGGCGGCTCGTTCGGCGGCGGCGGGGCGTCGGGAGGATGGTGATGGCGCGCCTCAGCGAAGCCGACCACTCCAAGGTCAGCTCGGCGATTGCCGCGGCCGAAAGCGGCAGCGACGGCGAGATCGTCGCGGTCGCGACCGACCTCAGCGATCCGTACCACGACGTCGCGTTGCATTGGGCGGTGCTGGCCCTGATCGCGACCCTGGCGATTTTCGCCGCGGCTCCGTCGGTGCTGCAAAATTGGTTCGAAATGATTTTCGGCGGATGGCGGTCGGAGCCGACCCTGGGCGAACTCCTTACCCTGCTGCTGGTCCTTGCGGTGCTCAAGTTCACCGCCGTGCTGCTGGCACTCAAATATATGCCGCTGCGGCTCGCGCTGACGCCCGGGGCGACCAAGCAGCGGCGCGTCCGGCGCCGGGCAATCGCTATCTTCAAGGCCGGGGCGGAGCGCCGGACGATCGGCCGCACCGGGATCCTGATCTATTTGTCGATGGGCGAGCACCGGGCGGAAATCATCGGCGACGAGGCGATCACCAAAGTGACGGCGCCCGAGACCTGGGGCGAGGCAATGGCGGCGCTGCTGGTGGAAGTGAAGGCCGGACGTGCGGCGGACGGGATCGTCGCCGCGGTCGAGCGCGTCGGAGACGTGCTCAAGGAGCATTTCCCGCGATCGTCGGCCGACACCAACGAAATCCCCGACAAGCTGATCGAGCTGTGAGCGCGGCCGGCGGCGACCCGACCGAGGTGATGTGGGAAGGCAAATATGTCCGCGCCTTGAAGCAGGGCAAATGGGAATATGCGAGCCGCGTCGGCGACGTTCGAGCGGTCGTCATCCTCGCCGAATTTGAGGGCAGGGTGATCCTGATCGACCAGCCGCGCATCGCGGTCGGCGGGCGTTGCCTCGAGCTTCCCGCCGGGCTGGTCGGGGACGAGAATCGGGGCGCGAGCGTCGAGGAAACCGCGGTGAAGGAGCTCGAGGAGGAAACCGGATTCACCGCGCAGCGGATCGAGCGGCTCGGCGACTTCCACGCGTCGCCGGGGATGCTGTCGGAAGGTTTCACGCTCGTCCGAGCACATGGAGTCACCCGCTCGGGCGAGGGCGGCGGCACCGAGCATGAGGACATCGAGGTTCACCTGGTGACGCGCTCCGAGATCCCGGACTTCGTCGAGCAAAAGCGCGCCGAAGGCTTCGCGATCGACGTCAAGCTGCTGCTTTTCCTCAATTTCTGATTGCGCGCCGTCACCGCAGGTTCACTTGCGGCGCACTATGGCCGTTCGTCGAACTTCGGCTTGCGACCGGCACTATGTTCGTTACGGGTCGCGCTACGAATTGCATGAAGCGAAGGGATGTTCATGAAACGGATGATGTTGGCCGGGACGGCCATGACGATGCTCGCCGGCTGCGCGACAATGGACCGAGCAACGCCGGTGGCGGCGGCGGAGGTCGTGCCGGTGGAGACGGCGGCAGCGCCGGACGTTCCTGTGGTGCCGGTGCCTGACAACGCGTTGCTGGCCGACTGGACCGGCCCCTACGACGGCGTTCCGCCGTGGCAGCTGGTCAAGCCCGAGCTGTTCCCGCAAGCCATCCAGTTCGGGATCGACGAGCAGCGTCGCGAGGCGCTGGCGGTCGCCAACAACCCGGCGCCGGCGACCTTCGAGAACACCGTCGAGGCGCTGGAGCGCGGCGGCGAGCGGCTCGACCGGGTGCTGTCGATTTTCGGAGTCATGACCAGCAACACGACGACTCCCGCCTACCAGGCGCTCGAAAAGGAATGGTCGCCCAAGCTCTCGGCCGCGTCCGACGAGATCATCCTCAACCCCGCCTTGTTTCAGCGAGTGAAGACGCTTCACGACAACAAGGCTTCGCTCGGGCTGGACTCCAAGCAGGACCGCCTGCTGACCCGCCTCTACGACAACTTCCTGCGCCGCGGCGCCAACCTCAACGAGCAACAGAAGCAGCAGCTCTCGGCCTACAACCAGGAGTTGGCGACATTGTTCGCGACCTTCTCGGAACGGGTGCTTGCCGACGAAAGCACCTACATCGACGCGACGGCCGCCGAGCTGAAAGGCGTGCCCGACGACGTCAAGTCGTCACTTGCCGCCGCCGCCAAAGAGCGCCGCCGGCCGGCCGGAACTTTCTCGATCAAGAACACGCGCTCGGCGGTCGATCCGGTGTTGACCTTTGGCGACAACCGCAAGCTGCGCGAGAAGGTCTGGCGCGCGTTCGTCCAACGCGGCGACAACGGCGGCGCCAGCGACACCAACGACCTGATCGCCAAGATCGTCAAGATCCGCGCCGACCGGGCCAAGCTACTCGGATTCAAGCATCACGCCGAGTGGCGGATGCAGGATACGATGGCGAAGAGCCCCGATCGGGCGCTGCAGCTGATGAACCGAGTTTGGCCCGCGGCGGTCGCCCGGGTCAAGGAAGAGGTTCGCGACCAGCAGGCGACGGCGCGCAAGCTTGGCCACCGGATTACGATCGAGCCGTGGGACTACCGCTATTACCAGGAGAAGGTCCGCAAGGAGCGCTACGACCTCAGCCAGGACGAGATCAAACCTTACTTCGCGCTCGACAATATGGTCGAGGCGATGTTCTGGTCCGCCGGCCGGCTCTACGATTTGGGCTTCAAGGAAAACACCGGCACCGTCCCGGTCTTTCAGCCGGACGTTCGCACGTTCGAGGTGACCGATACTCGCAGCGGCGATATCGTCGGCCTGTTCTACCTCGATAATTTCGCGCGCGAGGGCAAGCGCTCGGGCGCGTGGATGACCACTTATCGAAGCCG
>JBPCQE010000177.1:0-5639 GCA_050998435.1 Sphingomicrobium sp.
CATGCACGGCGGCAACGGCATCAGCGCCGAATTCCAGGTGATGCGCCACGCCGCCAACCTCGAGACGGTCAACACCTACGAGGGCACGCACGACGTCCACGCGCTGATCATCGGCCGAGCGATCACCGGAATTCCCGCTTTCTAGCCCCTAGCGGCGGCGCCCATGCGCCCTTATTGAAAGCGGTGGGCATACAGGGGGGTTTTCGCATGGGAATTGTCGGCTGGATCGTCGTCGGTGCTATCGTCTTGCTGCTGCTCTACGCGGTCGCGGTCTACAACCGGCTGGTGCGGTTGCGCGCGCTGGCCAGGGAATCGTTCAGCGGCATCACCGTCCAGCTTCGCCGCCGCGCCGACCTCGTCCCCAATCTGGTCGAAACGGTGCAGGGCTATGCGACCCACGAGCGCGCCACGCTCGACGAGGTCACCGCCCACCGCGCCGACGCGACCCGGGAAACGACCGTCCAGGGAACCGCCCAGGCCGACGCTCAGTTCACCGGGCTGCTGGGCCGGCTAATGGCGGTCGCCGAGGCTTATCCCGACCTCAAGGCCGAGGAAAATTTTCGCCAGCTATCGAGCGAGCTCAGCGACCTGGAAGGCGAACTGCAGGGCGCCCGGCGCTACTACAATGCGACCGTCCGCGACCTCAACACGCGGGTCCAGAGCTTCCCCGGCAATCTTTTCGCCGGGCCGATGGGCTTCGCCGAGGAGCCCTTCTACCAGGACGCCGACGAGACTATTCAGACCGCACCCAAGGTATCCTTCCCCCGCCCAGCGGCGTGAAAATTCACCGCGTCCTGGCGGCGCTGGCCGTCCTGCTGTCGCTGGCCGCCGCGCCGTCCGCGGCGGCGGCGGAAGAGCGCATCACCCGCTTCGCCAGCAATATCCAGGTCCGCGCCGATTCGTCGCTCGACGTCACCGAGACGATCGACGTTCGCGCCGAGGGCGACCGAATCCGGCGCGGCATCTTTCGCGACTTCCCGACCCGCTACCGCGGCCGGAGCGGAAGCCAGGTCCGGGTCGGCTTCACGCTCGGCGCCGTGACCCGCGACGGCTATCCCGAGCCGGCCGCGATCGAGGCGATCTCGAACGGGGTCCGGGTCCGCATCGGCGACGCCGACAAGATGCTCGAGCCCGGCGATCACCGCTACGTGATCCAATACAAGACCACCCGCCAAATCGGCCGCTTCGCCGACTATGACGAGCTCTACTGGAACGTCACCGGCAACGGCTGGGTGTTCCCGATCGACGTCGCCGAGTCGCGCATCCGGCTGCCGGCGGCGGTGCAATTCGGCCAGCGCTCCGTCTACACCGGCCCCCAAAGCTCGACCGCGCAAAATGCCGAAATGGCCGGTGAGCGGCCGGGCGACATCCAGTTCCGGACCACCCGGCCGCTTGGTCCCTACGAAGGGCTGACGGTCGCCGTCGCCTGGCCCAAGGGGGTCGTCGCCGAGGCCGACCAGGGCGCCCGCGCCGGCTGGTGGCTGGCCGACTGGGGGCCGCCGATCGTCGGCGCTCTCGCTCTACTCGGCCTCGCCGGTTTCTATTATGTCGCGTGGAAGCGCGCCGGCCGAAACCCGCGGCCGGGAACGGTGGTGCCTGTGTTCGCGCCCGCCGACGACCTCAGCCCGGCGGCGATGCGCTACGTGTGGAAGATGTGCGCCGACAACCGCGCGTTCGCCGCCGCCTTGGTCGACCTCGGGGTGCGCGGCCACGTCCGGATGGTCGAGGAGGACGGCGGCTGGCTATCCAGCGACAAGGTCAGATTAGAGCGGTTGGCGGCATCCGGGCCACTGCCCGAGGCTGAGGAATCGATGCTCCGCGAGCTGGCATCGACTGGCGAGGCAGTCGTCATGGAACAGAAGAATCACGCCAAATTCTCTTCCGCCAAGAACGCTTTGGATGAATCCTTTAAGAAGCTCTACGAAGGGAAGATGTTCCGGCGCAACTGGGGGTGGGCCCTCGCGGGCGTCGTCATCTTCCTCGCCGCGCTCTGGTTGACGGCAGCCGCGGTGGTGGCGGCGACTGCAGTGCTCGACGTGACTTGGGTGCTGGTGGCACTGGGCGCGATGGTCACCACGGCGATTTTGCTGATGCTCATGCAGAACATGCAGGCCGTCGGTAAGTGCCTGGTAGTCGTTTTGATCATGGTTTTCGCGACACTCGCCGTGGTGACGGGTTTTCCCGTTTTCAGCGCGGCGTTCGAGTCTGGCTGGCTGCTGCCCCTCGCCTTGCCGCTGCTTGGCCTGCCGCTGGTGATCTCGGCCTTCTGGTGGATCGCGGCGCCAACCCGCGAAGGCCGGGCGGTGCTCGACCGGATCGCCGGCTTTCGCCAATATCTCTCAATCGCGGAGGGCGAGCGGCTCGACCGGATGACTCCGCCCAAGGAGACTCCCGAGCTGTTCGAGCGCTTTCTGCCCTATGCGATCGCGCTGGGCGTCGAGAACCGCTGGGCCGAACGCTTCCAGAACGTGCTCGCCGCGGCCGCGGTCCAGGGCCGGCAGCAATTCGGCTGGTATTCGGGCAGCAGCAGCCCGTGGGACAACCCCGGCAGCTTCGTCGGCCGCGTCGGAACGTCGCTCGCCGGCGCGGTCAGCGCGGCCTCGACCGCGCCCGGCTCGAGCAGCGGCTCGGGCGGCGGCGGGTCGTCGGGCGGCGGTGGCGGCGGCGGTGGCGGCGGTGGCTGGTAGCCGAACTCAGCCCCGGCGCGCTGCCTTGCGGAACAGCGCGACCTGCTCGTCGCGGTAGGTGGCATCGGGGAGCCGCTCGAAGCCGAGCCGGCTCGCGAGGCGGATCGAAGGCTCGTTGTCGACGCTGATCAGCGCCGGATAGGAAGTCGCGTCGAGCTCGGAGTCCGCCCAGTCGAGCGCCGCGGCACAGGCTTCGAAGGCGATCCCCTGCCCGTGGACGCTGGGATCGAAGATCCAGCCCATCTCCGGCTCGCCGGAGATGTCGGGCTCCATCGCGCGCTCGAAATCGGCGAAGCCGCACTGGCCGACCAGCCGGCCGCTGTCCTTCAAGACCACCGCCCAATAGCCGTAACCGAGCAGCGGCCACTGGCCGACCGCCATCATCAGCCGCCGCCACGAATCCTCGCGGCTGAATGGCTCGTCGGTCAGATATCGGGTAACGGCGGGGTTGCCGAGCGTCGCCGCATGGGCGTCGAGATCCTCGCGCCGAAAGCCGCGGAGTGTGAGCCGGTCCGTCTCGAGGACCGGTGCCGAGCTGATCTTACGACTTGTGATGGCCTCCGAGGCCGTCACTTCTTCCCGAGCGACAGTCCGCCGAACCGCTTGTTGAAGCGCGCGACCTGGCCCCCGGTGTCGAGCAGGCTCGACTTGCCGCCGGTCCACGCCGGGTGGACGGACGGGTCGATGTCGAGGTGCAGCGTGTCGCCTTCCTTGCCCCAGGTGGAGCGGGTCTGGAATTTCGTGCCGTCGGTCATCTCGACGGTGATCATGTGATAATCGGGGTGGGTGCCGGACTTCATGACGGGTTCCTGGAAAAAGGGCCGCTGGTTTCCGACCAGCCGCCGAGTGTCGCGCGCCCTAGCCAATGGGCGCCAACTTGACAAGCGGCGGGGGGCGATCCTAGCCCCGCAATCGGACTGAGGTCCGGCGGTCACGGCCGTCGGCCAAGAAGGAAGCCGGTTCAAACCCGGCGCTGTGCCCGCAACTGTATGGAGGGGTAAAAAAGCCTCTCCCAGTCAGACACTTGCCTTAGTCCGTCGTCCGTTTCCCCGGCCGGGACCAGCCGCGGAGCGTGGGTGAGGCCTCGCTCGTGGGCTACGCATCCCTCTGTGACGGCATGTTCGTCAACGGAAGGGATGAATCCGTGCTCCAGGCACCCATCGATACAAATGAAATCGTCATCACCGCGGCGCGCGCACCCGAGCAGGCGGAGAACAGCGCCGCCAGCGTCGTCGTCATCGAGAAGCAGCGCATCGAGCGTCTCGGCGAGCCCTTGCTTCCAGCGCTGCTGCGACTGATCCCCTCGACCTCGGTCTCGACATCCGGGCCGGCCGGCTCCCTGACCCAGGTCCGGATCCGCGGCGCCGAGGCCAGCCACACCCTGCTGTTCGTCGACGGTATCCGGGCCAACGACCCGGCGTCGATTAACGAGCCGCACTGGGAGCTGCTCAACGCCGATCTCGCCTCGCGGCTCGAGGTCGTCCGCGGCCCGCAGTCGGCGCTGTGGGGCTCGGAGGCGATCGGCGGGGTCGTCGCGGTCTACGGCCTCGGGGAAGGCGCCTCGGCTCCGGCGCTGGCCGGCGAGGCCGGATCGTTCGGCTTCCGGCGGGTGTCGGTGTCGGCCGGGGTCGGCTCAGGCGATGCCAATGCCGCTCTGGCGGTCGGCTGGCAGCGCTCCGACGGAATCGACATTTTCGGCGGCGGCGACCGCGACGGCTACCGCAATCTCTCCGGGCGACTCCGCGCCAGTTGGCAGGTCTCACCCGCGCTCGAGGTCGGCGTCGCGGGCTTCTCGCTCAACGGCCGCAACCAGTTCGACGGCAACGATCCCGCCACTTTCGCCCGAACGCACGACCTTTCGAGCCGCAACGCGCTCCACGCGGGCCGCATCTGGGCCGATTTCGCCACCGATAGCTGGAAAGCGACCGCTTCGGCTTCGCTGCTCGGCTCGCTCAACCGCAATGCTTTCGCCAGCGACGAGATCAACCGCACCCGCGGCCGCCGCCAGAGCCTGTCCGGCCAGGTTGAGCACCGCTTCGCGACCGGCGCCCTCGCCCACCAGCTGGTCGCCGCCTTCGACCTTGAGCAAGAGGAGTTCCGCGCCCGCGACACGGTGTACGGCGGCCTGACCGACCAGGACCGCGACCGCCGGCACCAGGCGCTGACCGTCGAATGGCGCGGCGAGGCGGGACCGCTGATCGCCAACGTCGCCGTCCGCCGCGACGGCTTCAACCGCTTCGAGGACTCGACCACGCTGCGCGCCTCGGCCTTGCTCGACATCGGCCGTGGCTTCGCGCTCGCCGCCTCCTACGGCGAAGGCATCGCCCAGCCGCGCTTCTCCGATCTCTACGGCTTTTTCCCCGGAAATTTCGTTGGAAATGCGTCGCTTAAGCCGGAAATCTCGCGTGGCGTGGAAGCCTCGCTCCGCTACCGCTCTAGCCATCTTCAAGCAGCTCTCACCGGCTACCGTCAGCGGCTCAGGGACGAGATCGTCGGCACCTTCGATTCGACGACCTTCCTCACCAGCACCATCAACCGCGACGGCAGGAGCCGCCGCTCCGGAATCGAGGCCGAGGTCGGCTGGCAGCTCGGCGACACCCTCCGGCTGACTGCCAACTACGCCTACCTGAAGGCCAGCGAGCCTGACGGGGCTTCGCAAATCCGCGAGGTGCGCCGCCCCAAGCATTCCGGCTCCGTCGCGATCGACGGCGCCAGCGGCCGCCTCACCTACGGCGCGTCGCTCGCCTTCACCGGCTCGCGGACCGACATGAATTTCGACGTCTTTCCGTCGCAGTCGGTTCGGCTCGGCTCCTATTGGCTCGGCGGCGCCCGCATCGCCTACGGCATCAACCGCCGCTTCGAGCTGCTCGCCCGCGCCGCCAACGCCTTCGACGAGCGCTACCACGACGTGTTCGGCTACCGGACCGAAGGGAGGCGCCTGTATGCCGGCAT
>JBPCQE010000082.1:0-4783 GCA_050998435.1 Sphingomicrobium sp.
TGGGGCTGCCGTCCTTGGCCACATGCTCCATGACGACAATGATCTTCTTGACCCCGGCGACCAGGTCCATCGCCCCGCCCATGCCCTTGATCATCTTGCCCGGGATCATCCAGTTGGCGATGTCGCCTTTCTCGCTGACCTCCATCGCGCCGAGCACGGTCAAATCGATATGCCCGCCGCGGATCATCGCGAAGCTGTCGGTCGAGCTGAAATAGGACGACGACGGAAGCTCGCTGATGGTCTGCTTGCCGGCGTTGATCAGGTCGGGGTCGACCTCGTCGTCGTACGGGAACGGCCCGATGCCGAGCATCCCATTCTCGCTCTGCAGCGTGACCGTCAGCCCGGCCGGAATATGGTTCGCTACCAAAGTCGGGATGCCGATCCCGAGGTTGACGTAATAGCCGTCGCGAAGTTCCTTCGCTGCCCGCGCGGCCATCTGTTTGCGGTCCCAGGGCATCAGGCGAAGCTCTCCTTGCGCGACAGCGCCCGCCACGCCCCAGCGGTCCCGATCGCGTAAACCAAGCCGTAGCCGAGCACGATCAGCGACGACCAGATGTCGAACGGTCGGGGGCTCGGCTGGAACAGCACCGGGACAATCAGCAGCCCCCGCGCCAGATATACCGCGCTGATCGCGACCAGCGCGGTTCGCATCAGCGGCAGCCGCCGGATCAGGCCCGCCCCGGCGAAGGCATAGCCGGACCAAATGGCCAAGATGACGGCGATCCCGGCAGTCATCCAGTGGAGGGTGGGATCACCATTTTCAACGGCGCGTATGAGCGGCTCCGGAGCGCCGAAGAACCTGTACCAGCCTGGCCCTTGGACAATACAACCGATGTGGACGAGCGACGCCGCCGCGCTCAGCACTCCGCCTGCCACCAGCCATGGATTGTTGATCTTCACGCCGCCACCCGCTGCCGGACGGTGCGGAACTCGATTTTCTTGTCGTAGGGCGCGCCGAGGATCATCCGCTTCACATAGATCGACGGCAGATGGATGCAGTCGGGGTCGAGCGAACCGACCGGCACGATCTCCTCGACTTCGGCGACGCAGGTCTTGCCGCAGGTCGCGGCCGGCTGGTTGAAGTTGCGCGCGGTCTTGCGGAACATCAAATTGCCGTCCTCGTCGGCTTTCCAACCCTTGATAATCGACAAATCGGCGCGGATGCCTTGCTCGAGCACGTAGGTCTCGCCGTCGAACTCCTTCAGCTCCTTGCCTTCGGCGACGACCGTGCCGACCCCGGTCCTGGTGTAGAAGCCGGGGATCCCCGCGCCGCCGGCCCGCATCCGCTCGGCGAGCGTGCCTTGCGGGCAGAATTCGACTTCGAGCTCGCCGGCCAGATATTGCCGCTCGAACTCCTTGTTCTCGCCGACGTAGGACGAGATCATCTTCTTCACCTGCCGGGTGCGGAGCAATTTGCCGAGCCCTTCATTGTCGATGCCGGCGTTGTTCGAGGCGATGGTCAAATCCGTGACCCCGCTGGCGACGATCGCGTCGATCAGCCGCTCGGGGATTCCGCAGAGGCCGAAGCCGCCCGCGGCGATCGTCATTCCGTCGAGCAGCAGCCCGTCGAGCGCGGCAGTCGCATCGGGATAGATCTTGCGCATGCGAGACTCCTCGCTCGGCCTTTGCCGCCGCGCCCGCGGCGGGTCAACGGACGGGCGTAATCAGCCGCGGTTCGGGCGCAATCCGGCCGCGACAATTCCGGCGGTCGCGCAAGCCGCGTCGTCCGCCGGAGCCTCACCCGACGCCCCCGCTCCGCCCAGGCGGGTCTTGCCGTCGGCTGAGAATATTGGAACCCCGCCGGCGGCCGTCACGACATGCGGCGCCTGGGCAAAACCCGGGGTTCCCTTGGCTGCCTCCACCATTTGCGCGGTCGAGAAGCCCCACGCCGCGACCGCCTTGGCCTTGGCAATCGAGAAATCCATGATCCCCGACCCGTTGCCGTCCAGCCGCAGCGCCGCGACCAGATGGCCGCCTGAGTCGACGACGGCGATCGCATGGCCCTGCTTCTTGGCCGTCGCGTGGGCGGCGCACCCGGCGACGATCGCTTGCGCGGTCCGGGCATCAAGCATCGTCTGTTGAGCGGAAGCAGGACCGCCGACCGTCAACGCCAGTGCGCCCGCAATCAGTGCGTTTCGCATGCGACCTCCTTTATTCGGGCTGAAACTCCTCGGCTTTCAACCCTTCGCGTTCGAGAGCGCGCTGAACCGCCGGTCGCTCGAAAATCCGGCCGCAGTATTCCGCCCAGCCGCGATAGGCGCTCATGTCCACGCCGAACCGGCGGCCCCAGCGGAAGAACGTCAGCGCGTAACTGTCTGCGGCGCTGAATGCATCGTCGACAAGCCAGTTTTCGCCACACAGCCCGTCGATTTCTGCGAACTGCTGCGCGAGCACTTCGCGACCGCCCGCCTGGATGGCCCCGTGCACCGACTCATCGCGACTGAATCGCTCCGCGCGCCAGACCTGAGCGAACGCAATGTGCACCGAGGAGGCGAACCAGCCCAGCAATTCATTGCAGCGAGCGGCTTTCAACGGATCGCCGCGCGGCACCGAGCCTTCGGCGCCGAACAGATCGGCGATATAATTCAGGATGGCGATGTTCTCGGTGACGACGACGCCGTCGGCCGCCAGCGCCGGCACCCGCGCGTGCGGATTGATCGCAAGATATTCCGGCTTGAGATGCTCGCCCTGCGCCAGAGTGACCCGAACCGGCTCGAAGTCGGCCCCGGCTTCCTCGAGCGCGATGTGCGGCACCAGCGAGCAAGCGCCCGGGGAAAAGAACAGCCGCAGGGTCATTCCGTCATCCCTTGTGCTCCTGCGGAGGGCACCCATCAAAGTAGTACTTTGATGGGACCCAAGGCAGGAGCCCAGTACTGGACCCTGCCTCCGCAGGGGTGCTCGTTAGGCTCGCAGCTTGGCCAGCACCCCTTGCAGCTGCATCGCGTTGGACATGTCGCCCTCGACCTTCAATTTGCCGGTCATGAACGCCGTCATTCCGTCGAGCTGGCCGGCCGCCATTTGCTGCCAGTCGTCCCAGCCGACCTTGATCGTCGTGTCCGCGTCGCCGTCGTCCTCACTGACCTGGCTGGCGGCGCCGTCGAGCATGACCGCGCCCTGGTCGCCGAAATCGAGCTTGACCCGCTTGCCCGCGATCCACGCATGCCCTTCCTGCATCTTCGCCACCAGTTCCTGCTTGGTCATATGCATCTCCTTTTCGGAAGCCGCTGCTAGCCGCCCGTTGCAGGCGCATCAAGGCGCGCCTAGATGCACGCCCATGGGATATGAAGCAGACTTGAAGCTGTTCATCGACGGCAGCTGGCGCGCCGGCGAGGACCGCGACCATTTCACCGTCGTCAACCCGGTCACCGGAAGCGGCATCGCCGAGCTTCCGCTGGCCAGCGACGGCGACCTCGAGGAGGCGCTCGCCGCCGCCGACCGAAGCTGGCCCGAATGGCGCTCGACAGACGTCGAGAAGCGCGGCGCGATTCTGCACAAGACCGCCGACCTGCTGCGCGAGCGGGCCGAGCATATCGGCCGGATCCTGACCCAGGAGCAGGGCAAGCCGTTCCCCGAAGCCCGCGCCGAGGTGCTCGGCAGCGCGCAATTGTTCGACTGGTACGCCGAGGACATCAAGCGCGACTACGGCCGCACCCTGGTCCGGCCCGCGGGGCAGCTGTCGCGGGTGATCCGCCAGCCGGTCGGTCCGACCGCCACCTTCACCCCGTGGAATTTCCCGATCTATCTGCTCGCCAAGAAAGTCGCGGCGGCGTTGGCGGCCGGCTGCACGGTGATCTCGCGCCCGCCGCAGGAAACTCCGGGCTGCACCGGCGAGCTGTTCCGGGCGCTGGCCGACGCCGGCATCCCGGCCGGGGTCGCGCAAATGGTCCACGGCAGCGGCAGCCGCATCAGCGAGACGCTGCTCGGCTCCAGGGTCATCCGTAAGGTCAGCTTCACCGGCTCGGTCCCGGTCGGCAAGACTCTGATGAAGCTCGCCGCCGACAGCATGACGCGGATCACGCTCGAACTCGGCGGCCATGCGCCGGTGCTGATCTTCGACGACTGCGACCTCGAAAAGACGCTCGACATGGTCGTTCCGCAGAAATTCCGCAACGCCGGGCAAGTGTGCGTGTCGCCGACTCGATTCTACGTCCAGAGCGGCATCTACGATGCGTTCCTCAAGGGCTTCACCGAGCGCACGGCGAAGGTGAAGGTCGGCGATGGCCTCACCGAAGGCATCAAGATGGGCCCGCTGGCCAACGCCCGCCGTCCCGAGGCGGTCGGGGCGTTGATCGAGGACGCTCGCGCCAAGGGCGCCAGGGTGCTGGCCGGCGGCGAGCCCGGCCCAGATAGCAACGGGGGGGCCGGCTTCTTCTTCCAGCCGACTTTGCTCGCCGACGTTCCCAACGAGGCGGAGATCATGAACGAGGAGCCGTTCGGGCCGGTGGCGGTGACGCGCCCGTTCGACAGCTTCGATGAAGCGATCGAGCAGGCCAACCGACTGCCCTACGGACTTGCGGCGTTCGCCTTCACCGAGAACGGCTACCGCGCCAACCTGCTCGGCGACGCGATCGAAAGCGGCATGGTCGGAATCAACACCTTCGCCCTCTCGGTCGCCGACGCGCCGTTCGGCGGGGTCAAGGACAGTGGATTCGGCAGCGAAGGCGGCAAGGAAGGGCTCGAGACCTACCAGGTGGTGAAAGCGATCCATCAGGCTTGAGCCAGCCGACCGGCTAAGTCGTCATTTCCGCCGTCTAGTGCTTGGTGTGCGCCTCGGCCGTCTGCG
>JBPCQE010000015.1:0-4153 GCA_050998435.1 Sphingomicrobium sp.
TCGACATCGGCGGCGACAAGGCGCTGCCCTATCTCGCCGATGCCAGGGACAAGGCTGAGAACCCGGCAATGGGCTGGCGCGCGCTGCGCCTGTCGCTCGACCGCTCGACGCTGATGAAAGCGCAAGCACGGGCGCTGATCGAGGCGTCCGCCGGGCGCGTCCTTCGAGTGATGTTCCCGATGATTTCCGAGCCGTGGGAATATGAAGAGGCGCGCGCGCTGATCGAGGAGCAGATCGCCTGGGCCCGCAAGTCCAAGCGCAAGCTTCCGGCGCGCGTCGAGTTCGGAGCGATGCTCGAAGTGCCGAGCCTCGCCGAGATGCTCGACCAATTGCTTCCGCGCGTCGATTTCCTGTCGATCGGAACCAACGATTTGACCCAGTTCTTGTTCGCCGCCGACCGCGCCGACCCGCGGCTGGCCGAGCGCTACGACTGGCTGAGCCCGGCGATCCTGAGGTTCCTGAAGCGAGTGCTCGACGCCGCCCGCGCCGCCAATGTCCCGGTGCGGCTGTGCGGCGAGATGGGCGGCCGGCCGCTCGAGACGATGGCCCTGATCGGCATCGGCGCGGAGAATTTCTCGATTACTCCGGCCGCCGTCGGTCCGATCAAGGCGATGGTCCGGTCGCTCGACGCGGCCGCCGTCCGGCAGCGGCTTGAGCAGCTGCTCACCCGCCCTCCGCGCAACCTTCGCAAGGCGCTCACCGACTGGGCCCGCAAGCACTCGGTGGCGGTGAGTTGAATCCTTCGCGGACCTGTTGACACTCCGGTTGCAGCCTTCGAGAGTGGTCCGGCAAGCCAAAGAAAAATGCGCGACGGCAAAGAAAAAAGGGCGATGGCAAAGAAAAAAGGTCAGGGGATGGTCGAGACGATCGACGAGCCGGCGGAGGAATTCGCCGAACCGGAGGTCGCCTCGGTCGGTCAACGGTTGCGCGTCGCGCGCGAGGCAAAAGGCCTGTCCCTCGAGGACGTTGCCGCCCAGACGCGAATCCCGCGGCGCCACCTCGAAAGCCTCGAGAACAGCGATTGGGAGCGGCTCCCCGCGCCGACCTACACGACCGGTTTCGCCAAGAGCTATGCGTCGGCGGTCGGGCTCGACCGCGGCGAAATCTACGAGGCCCTGCGGGTCGAGATGGGCGGCGTTCGCCCGGTCTCCCACACCTCGGAAGTGTTCGAGCCCTCAGACCCGGCTCGGACGATGCCCAAGTGGCTGGTGTTCGGAGCGATCGCGGCGGTGCTGGCGCTGGTGCTGGTAATGAGCTGGCTCAATGAACGCTCGTTCTCGGGGCCGGATGCAGACGCCAATGAAAGCGTCGCCGCGGCCGCCGAGCCGGTCGCGACCGCGCCGCCGCCGACCGCGCCCGTGGCGACCGCATCGGGGCCAGTAGTGATCACCGCCAACGAACAGGTCTGGATTCAGGTCAAGGACGGCGCCTCCACATTGAAGGCGGGCCTGCTGGAGGCCGGGCAAAGCTTCGAGGTGCCGGCAAGCGCGACCGCGCCGGTGCTGACCACCGGCAAGCCGGAAGCCCTGCGGATCTCGGTCGGGACCGCGGATGCCCCGTCGGTCGGGCCGGCCGCGACGACGGTGCGCGACGTCAGCCTGCTCGGCCCCGACCTGATGCGCGGACCAGCGGCCGCGTCTCCGACCGCCCCGGGGGCTCCGGCTGCCGCTCCGCCTGCCGTTCAGAACACCGCCGGCTAAACGGATTCATCCTCGCGAAAGCATGGCTTGGGCAGGCTCGCACCGATGATTATTCCTGGGGGCATCATGAAGGCACGGCTTCGTTTTTCCATCGCCGCCGCGGCGCTGTTCGTGTTCGGGGCGGCTTCCGCGCAGGCGCAGCGCGTCATCACACCGGAGCAGCGGATCGAACGGCTCGAGAGCCAATTGCGCCAGGTTCAGCGCCAAGTCTTTCCGAGGGGTCAGCCGGCCGCCACCGCCGGCTTTTCCGACGAACCCGCCGCTACGCAATCGTCGGTTCGAACGCTCGACGGGCGATTGAACGGGCTCGAGCGGCAGATCGCCGACCTCGTCCGCCAGTCCGAGGAGAACGGCCACCGCCTGACCGTCATCCAGGCCGAGCTGGCGAAAATGCGCAGCGACCAGGACGAGCGCCTGGGAGCGCTCGAGCGCGCGTCCGCCGCGGCGGCCGCGGCCCAGATCCCCGCCGCGGCGATCGCGCCGAATGCGACCAGCGCTCCGCCCATCGCGGTCGCCACCGGCACGCCGCCGCCGACTCCGGTCAACACCGGACCGAGTACGGCTGTGGCGGCGAGCAATGCGCCTGACCCGGCCGAACTGGCCTATGACGAAGGCTACCAGCTGTGGCGGACGGGCAAACATGACGCGGCGATCAGCTCGCTACGTGCTTTCTCGTCCGCTTTTCCCAAGCACCGCCGGAAGAGCTGGGCCGACAATCTCGCCGGCCGGGCGCTGCTCGACAAGGGCGAACCCCGCGCCGCGGCCGAGGCGTTGCTTGCCAATTACCGCTCCAACCCCAAGGGCGAGCGCGCCGCCGACAGTCTTTATTATCTCGGCCAGGCGCTGATGCAGCTCAACCAGCCGGGGCAAGCCTGCAAGGCATACGCCGAGCTCGAGGATGTCTATGGTTCGTCGGTGCGGGCGGAATTGAAGCGTCTGCTTCCAGCGGCGAAGTCCGAAGCGCGCTGTAGCTAGGTAGAGCCGCCCCGGTTATGGGCTCGTGCGTTCGCAGGAGCCAGGCCCATTCCCAGTCCCGACCCACAGCTTGTCGAGCGCTTTGCGACTGACCTCGACGCTTTGGTCGCGCCGGGGAGCAAGGCCGGAGTCGCGGTGTCCGGTGGGCCCGACAGCCTCGCCCTTTTGCTGCTTGCTGCGGCCGCCCGCCCGGCAATGGTCGAGGCGGCGACAGTCGATCACGCGCTGCGGCCCGAAAGCCGCGCCGAAGCCGCGATGGTCGCAGGGGTCTGTGAGCGGATCGGAGTTCCCCATGCAATCCTAACTCTTGAATGGCGGCATGCTCCCGACCGCAACCTTCAGGCGCGGGCGCGCGAGGCGCGCTACCAAATGCTCGGCGATTGGGCGCTCAAGCGCGGCCTGACCGCCGTCGCCACCGCCCATCATCTCGACGACCAGGCCGAGACCCTGCTGATGCGGCTGGCCCGCGGCGCCGGAGTCGGCGGCCTCGGCGCAACCCGCGCCAAGCGGCCGTTGGTGAAGGGCGTCAAGCTGGTCCGACCCTTGCTCGGCTGGCGCAAGGCCGAGCTTGCGGAACTGGTCGCGAAAGCCGGGGTCAAGCCGGTCGACGACCCGTCCAACCGCGACCCCCGCCATGACCGCGTGCGGATGCGCGAATGGCTCAAGCGCGCCGAATGGGCCGACCCGGAACGGCTCGCGGCGAGCGCTGCCTGGCTCAACGAGGCCGACGAGGCGCTCGACTGGGCGCTGGCGCCGCTGGCCGAAGAGCGCGTCACGCGCGACGGAGCGGCGGTGGTCGTCGACCCGTCGGGAATTCCGCGCGAGCTGCAGCGCCGGCTGCTGCTTGCCGCCTTCGCTGAGCTGGGCGAGCCGAGCCCGCGCGGACCCGAGCTTTCCCGAGCGCTCGACAAGCTTCGCAAGGGCGGAGTCACGACGCTCGCGCGCCTCAAGCTCGAAGGCGGCGCGACCTGGCGCCTGCGGCCGGCGCCGCCGCGGCGCTGATCGCGTCGAACGCGCCGTTCAGCGGGGCCAAAGCATTGCATTGTTATTAAGCGCCGAAGGACTATTTTAGAAAACTACGAGCCTGCGGGCCCAGCGAGAGAGACGATGACCGAAAAGAAGCCCGGCAATCCCTGGACCAAGAGCCTGCTCATCTGGGTCGGCGTTCTGTTCGGGCTCGTCCTGTTCGTCCAGATGATCGAAGGGCCGCGCGCTGCCGCCAGCCAGCCGATCCCCTATTCCGAGTTCGTTCGCCAGGTCGACGAAGGCAGCGTCCGCTCGGTCACGACTTCGACCAATACGACCGGCAACCAGATCATCACCGGCAAGCTGGCCAGCGGGGAGGCCTTCCGCACCCTCGCCCCGGCCGACGCGCAAGTCACCGAGCGCCTGCTCCAGCGCGGCGTCCAGATCCAGGCCAAGGAAGCCGAGCAGTCGAGCTTCTGGCTGATCCTGCTCTACCAGTCGCTGCCGTTCCT
>JBPCQE010000048.1:0-4792 GCA_050998435.1 Sphingomicrobium sp.
CCGAAGTGCTCAAGGTCGGCGCCGGCGTCGGCGGTGCCGAGGAGAACCGCCGCGGTCTGAAGATGATCGTTCTGAGCTCGCTCGTTTCGGCCGCCTACGCAATCCTAGCGCAGACCAAGCTCGCGGTCACCGAGGCGGCGCGCAGCTTCCCGTTCGGGGCCGGGGCGACCACCGTCACTTCCAGCCTGTCGATGGCCCTGATCGGGGTCGGCCATTTGGTCGGAATGGCGGTCGGCATCGCCATGCTGGTCGGGCTGATCATCAGCTGGTTCGTGCTCGTTCCCTGGCAGACCGGTCTCGCCGGGCTCGGCTCGGCGGCCGACCTCGAGACTTTGGTCGGCACGACGTTTCGCGAAAAGGTGCGCTTCATCGGCGCCGGGACCATCGGCGTCGCCGCCATCTGGACCCTGCTCCGAATCATCCAGCCGATCGTCAAGGGCGTGACTTCGGCGCTCACCGCCAGCCGAGCGCGCCGGGTCGGTGGGCAGGACAGCCTCGCGATGACCGACCGCGACATTCCCATCGGCATCATCGGCGTATCCATCGTCGGCTCCCTGATCCCGATCGGTTTGCTCCTGTCCGCGTTCGCGCAAAGCGGCCCGATCGCCGCCGCGCCCGCCCTCACCATCGGCCTCAGCCTGCTTTATATCTTCGTCGCCGGCGCGATCATTGCGGCGATCACCGGCTACATGGCGGGCCTGATCGGCGCCTCGAACAGCCCGGTGTCGGGCGTCGGCATTTTGACCGTACTCGGCATCTCCCTGATCCTGGTCGCCATCTTCGGGCGCGGGATCGGGGTCGACGCGTCGCAAAGCCTCGTCGCCTATGCCCTGTTCGTGACCGCCGTAATCTTCGGCATCGCGACCATCGCCAACGACAACCTCCAGGATCTGAAAACCGGCCAGCTGGTCGGCGCGACACCATGGCGCCAGCAGGTCGCGTTGATCATCGGAGTGATCTTCGGCTCGCTGGTCATCCCGCCGATCCTGACCATCCTCAACGACGCGTTCGGGTTTGTCGGCGCGCCTGGAGCCGGCCCCAACGCGCTCGCCGCGCCCCAGGCGGCGCTGATCTCGGCGATCGCGCAGGGCGTGCTGGGCGGCAACCTCGACTGGAATTTGATCGGCCTTGGCGCGGCGATCGGAGTCGGGGTGGTGATCGTCGATGAGCTTCTGCGGGCGTCGAAGCGAGGCTCGCTGCCGCCGCTCGCGGTCGGCATGGGCATCTATTTGCCGATGTCGCTGACCCTGCTGATCCCGGTCGGAGCCTTCATCGGCTACCTCTACAACAAGTGGGCGGCGCGGGCGCCGGATCCCAAGTTCGCCGAGCGATTGGGAGTGCTGATGGCGACCGGCCTGATCGTCGGCGAGAGCCTGTTCGGGGTCGCCTTCGCGGCGATCGTCGGAGCGACCGACAATGATTCGCCGCTGGCGCTGGTCGAGGAGTTCGCGTGGGCGGTGCCGTTGGGACTGGTGGTCTTCGCCGGGTCGATCGCCTGGCTGTACATGAAGACCCGGTCCGAAGCGCGCGACAAGCTCGCCAACGAGCCGGTCGTGGCCGAGCCGCCGCCGGCCGCGGTGCGCTGAGGCCTAGCCTCTGCCGCGGTAGGGGGCGACGCCCTGATCGGGCAGCCACAGGCCTGCTGGGGCCGGACCGGTTTGCCAGAAGACGTCGATCGGGATTCCACCGCGCGGGTACCAATAGCCGCCGATCCGGAGCCATTGCGGCTTCATCTCCGCGGCCAGCCGCTGGCCGATGCCGACCGTCACTTCTTCGTGGAAGCCGGGTTGGTTTCGGAACGCACCCAGAAACAGCTTGAGGCTCTTGGATTCGACGATCGTCTGGTCGGGCGCATAGTCGATCACCAGATGCGCGAAGTCCGGCTGGCCGGTGACCGGGCACAGGGACGTGAACTCGGGCGCCGCGAACCGCACCAGGTACAGCGCTCCGGGATGGGGATTGGGCACATGGTCCAGCACCGCCTGCTCGGGCGATGCGGGCAGTGCGCTGGTCTTGCCGAGATGACGCGTTTCCATCGCCGCGCCACCTAGCAGCGACGAGCGCTCAAGCCTATCCTGTCGCCATGGACGCTCTCGTCTCGACGCAATGGCTCGCCGACCATCTCGGACAGCCCGATCTCGTCGTTCTCGACTCGAGCCTGTTCATGGCTGCCAGCGGCCGCGACGCCCACGCCGAATATCTCGTCGCGCACATCCCGGGAGCGCGCTTCCTCGACATCGAGGAACTGTCCGACAAATCGCATCCGGCGCCGCACATGCTGCCTCCGGCGGAGGAGTTCGGCCGGGCGATGGAGGCGCTCGGAATCGGCCGCGGCGACCGCATCATCGTCTACGACAATTCGCCGCTGCGCAGCGCGGCGCGCGGCTGGTTCATGCTGCGCCACTTCGGGGCCGACAAGGTCGCGATCCTCGACGGCGGCTTCGAGAAATGGCTCGGCGAAAGAGGGCCCGTCGAAACCGGCGAGCCGGCGCCGCGATCGGCCCGCTTCGAGGCCACGGAGCGCGCCGGCGAGGTCGTCGGCATCGATCAAGTCCGCGCCGGCCTCGGCAGCGAATTGCTCGACGCTCGGAGCAGCGCCCGGTTCGAGGGCAGCGACCCGGACCCTCGGCCCGGGGTCGCCGCCGGCCACATCCCGGGATCGCGCAACCTGCCTTATCCCCAGCTCTACAACGCGGACGGCACCTTCCGCGGCCGCGACGAGATCGCCCGACTGTTCGCGGCGGCCGGGGCGGATCCGCGCGCGCCGTTCGTCGCCAGCTGCGGCTCGGGGGTCACCGCCAGTTCGCTGGTCTTCGCCGCGCACTTGCTCGGCAACCACGGCGCTCGGCTTTACGATGGCAGTTGGAGTGAGTGGGGCGCCGATCGCTCGACACCCAAGGAAGTTGGGCCGGCCTAGCCCCTGTGCATCAGCCGCGAGACGTCCTCGAGGCCACGGCGGATCTCGTCGGCGAGCTCGCGGCTGGCCGCCTCGTTGGGATCGCGGCCGGCTTCCTGCTCGCCGAGCAGCGCTTCGAGGCCCGCCGCTGCGGCGCCAGCGGTGCGCGCCGTGCGGCCGTCGAAGCAGCGCGCCTTGGCTCTGCTGGCCTCGTTCCAGGACGCCGCGACCTGGTCGTCGTCGCAAGGGTCCGATGCCGGCCCGCCGCCGAACGGGTCGACCAGCCGAAGCGCATGACGGATGCTCGCCAGCCTCGCCAGCGCCTCGGAATAGGGCTCCGGCCTTACATCGGCCTGCGGGACGGGAAGGAGATGCAGCATGCTTCCGGGCTATGCCGGGAAGGCTAACAAAACATGAATCGTTGCTCGGAGGCGCTAGGCGCCCGACTTGTCCTCGATGTCGCGCAGGATCCAGCCGCGCTGCGGAATGGTCTCGATGAACTCGTGGCCGCTCGACGCCATCCGCAATTTCTTGCGGAGCTTGGAGATGAACACGTCGATGATCTTGGGCTGCGGCTGGTCATCGGCACGGCGATAGAGGTGCTTCAAAAGCATCGCCCGGGTGACGACGTTGTTGCGCGCGAACGCCAGCAGCTCGAGCACTCGATACTCCATCTCGGTGATGCCGATCGGGTGACCGTCGATGCGGATCAGCCGCTGCACCTGGTCGACCGACAGTCGCCCGCCGCACAAGGTCTCGGGCATCTCCCCGCCCGCCGCCTTCAGCGACGTCAGAAGCCGCGACGCGGCTTCCTCGCTGTCCTCGGGCGACAAGGTGACCGGCGAGCCGATCAGCTCCTGCTGGAGGTCGGCCAGCGCCTTGTGCGCGTCCTCGACAAGGCGCGATCCTTCCTCGAAGCGGCGGCGCGAGCGGTCGATCATCGACTCGACCTCGGCCAGGCGCGCGGAAAGCGATTCTTCAGCCATGATGTTCGCCCGCCTCCCCCGGCTTGTCTACTATCTTGGAACCTGGACCGATGCGTCGCGGCTATCGGCTTGAGGAGCCGTAAGAATTTGCGCCGTTACCGTTCCCTTGTCGACCACCCGCGTGTTGGGGTCGCCGGCGCTGGACCGAGCGCCGATCGCGGCGCGGTCGCGGCCGGCCCGCTCGAGCAGGCTGGTTTCGGAGCTGCTGCGCGGGGCGGGGCCGCCGAACAGGGCCTCGATCGCCTGCGCCTGGGCGTCCGCCGGGCTGACCGCGGCGGTTCCGGCGACGGGCGGAGTCAGCGAATAATCGGGCGGGATGATCAGCGGCGCGTTGCGCACCACCGCGAACTCGTCCGGCGCTCGGTTGCCGCCGCCGAGCATGGCGCAGCCGCCAAGGGCGAGCGCGGGCACCAGCAGCAGCGCGGAGTTCCATTTACGCATGTTCGACATTCTCCTTTGGCCGCTCATCCCGGATGAGGAAGGCGCGCAGTAACAGGATGACGACGCCAATGCTAATCGCTGCGTCGGCGACATTGAAGACCAAAAACGGACGGAAGGTGCCGAAGTGGAGGTCGGCGAAGTCGACCACATAGCCGAACCGTGCCCGGTCGAGGATGTTGCCGAGCGCTCCGCCGAGCACCATTCCGAGCGCAATCTGGTCGCCGCGCTGCTTCTCGCGGCCGATCCAGAAGGCGACGCCGATGGCGATTGCGCCGGTCAGCGCGACCAGCAACCAGCGGCCGACTTCGGTCTCGGCATTGAGCAGACCGAGCGAGATCCCGTAATTCTCGGTCCAGCTCAGGTCGAAGATCGGCAGAAGCACGATCTGCCCGACGCTTTCCAGCTTCAGAGGCCCGATCATCAGCCATTTGGACAGTTGGTCGAGCGCGAACACGACCAGCGCGATGGC